>JAGYOC010000333.1 GCA_018399795.1 Dehalococcoidales bacterium | reverse complement strand
TTCACCGGCGCCGGGGCCCATATCGATAATATGGTCGGCGGCTCTCATCATGGCTTCATCATGCTCTACGACCAGTACGGTATTGCCGAGGTCTCTTAGTCGCTTGAGTGTCTCGATGAGGCGGTAGTCGTCGGCCGGGTGAAGGCCTATCGTGGGTTCGTCACAAATATAGAGAACCCCCATGAGACCACTGCCAATCTGGGTCGCCAGGCGAATTCGCTGTGCCTCGCCACCGCTCAGTGTAGCCGAAGGGCGGTTAAGCGTGAGGTATTCCAGTCCCACATCCTTCAGGAAACACAGCCGTGATTTTATTTCCTTGATAATCTGAAAGGCTATTTTCTGCTCCCGCCGGTTGAGAGCGGGATATGTGCCTTCGCTGAGCCCGGCTGCCCATTCCAGTGTCTGGGATACGGATAGAGAGGCTATTTCGGTGATATTTTTGTTTCCGATGGTTATGGCCAGTGACTCCGGCTTAAGTCTTCCTCCTTTACAGGTGGGGCATTCACGGGTAACCATATACCGTTCCAGTGATAGCCGGGAATTGTCTGATTCCGTATCCCGGTATAACCTTTCCAGCCTGGGAATTATTCCTTCGTAGCTGGTAAAGTACTTGCGCAATTTTCCGAATCGGTTGCGGCGATTTATCATATGTCCCTTTTCACCGTAGAGTATAAGATGCAAGTGTTCCCTGCTCAGATTCCTAACCGGCTTATCAAGGGAGAAACCATGCCTGCGCCCGAGATTGCCGAGTTTCTCCAGATACCAGAATCCCCCTTGGAAGGGGCGGATAGCCCCATCGATGATGGACAGATCTCTGTTAGGGATGATAAGGTCGGGATCCATTTCTTGTTTGAAGCCCAGGCCGCTGCAATCGGGGCAGGCACCGTGCGGGCTATTGAAACTGAAGGTCCTTGGCGATATTTCTCCCAGACTGATGCCGCAATGTACGCAGGCGAAATGCTCGGAAAAAAGCAATTCCTCTCTATCCACGACTGATACCAGAATTACTCCTGCTCCCAGCTTGAGGGCTGTCTCCACGGAATCGGTAATGCGTTCCTGGCTGCCGCTCTGCCCGATTACCAGCCGATCAACCACTGCTTCGATCGAGTGTTTTTTGTTCTTTTCCAGCGCAGGCTGTTCCGAAAGGTCTTTGATGGTTCCGTCAACTCTTACTCTTACGTATCCGCTCCGGCGCAGGTCCTCAAACACGGCCTGGTATTCACCCTTGCGGTCTCTGACCAGCGGGGCCAGAATGATGATACGGCTGCCCCGGGGGAGATTGCTGACCGCATCGACAATCTGCTGTACCGTTTGTATCGTGATTTCACGGCCGCATTGTGGGCAGTGGGGGTGACCAACCCGGGCAAAGAGCAGCCGCAGGTAATCGTAGATTTCTGTTATGGTACCCATTGTGGAGCGGGGATTACGGCTCACTCCTTTCTGGTCGATAGAAACGGCTGGGCTGAGCCCCTCGATATATTCAACATCCGGTTTTTCCATTAGTCCCAGAAACTGCCGGGCATAAGCAGACAAGGATTCCACGTATCTGCGCTGTCCCTCGGCGTAAATGGTATCGAAGGCAAGCGAACTTTTCCCTGATCCTGAGACACCGGTGATAACAACCAGTCTATCGCGTGGTATGGTGACATCGATATTCTTCAGGTTGTGTTCGCGGGCACCCCTTATGATGATAGCATCTGGAGACATGTGGATTTCCTACCTCTGGGTTTATTTTAGCATCGGGATCTCCCGGCAACAAGTAAGAGATGGCTTGATATCAGCAGAATATATGCTTTTTAAAATGCGGTATTAGTGGGCTGATTTGAGGAAAATATCGGGCAATAAATTACGCTGATGCAAGTGTCTCGTATGAGTTTTATGTTAGTGGTGGAAAACCTGTTCAAATTCCTTCTTGCTCAGGGAAACGAATATCGTGGATAATATTCCCAGTGGAGGCGCGCACAATATGGCAATTATTGAGCCAGCCATAGCCATTTCCCAGAGCTTTCTTTTTCTGGCGAAGATGCCACCCATCAGGGCTATAGCTCCAAGGGCTATTCTGGTAACGCCTACTATACCCACTATGGCAATAACAACAGGAGGAAGCTGCCAGTACATTGTGTCGATGCTGGCAAAGTAGATTCCCCCTGCTATACCAAAGGAGCCCGCTATGATATTGAGGGTTCCGGCCGTGGAGGATTTCCATGTATTGTCAGATATATCGCTATTCCTCATTTTAGATATTATTGTCTGGTTTTATTACCTATTGATAGTGACCTTATCACTTAACCGGTTTGAATAACAGCCTTATGGTAAATTTATAGTGGTGAAACAAGACTGTCCAGGTTAATAAAATCAAAGCTTGGTAATATATGTTGTCATGGGCTTTTTATTGGGTATTTATCCCCGAGGCAAGCTAGTTTAGGATGAAAAGGAGCGTGATGTCAAGCTAAAATTGGTCAAGTGTTCAAACCAAATATAGAAAGAAGTGATTAGTAGTGGTTGTGATTTGGGCAGTGGGGATTGTTCAGCCGCGTTTATTTTGGCAATATTTTTTGCGTGGAGATGCCGTTTGGGCTACAATTAATTGCCGACTTATTCAGAAAGGAAATATATGCTTGCCAAGGTAATCAGCAGTGCTGTTGTAGGGCTGGAAGGTGCCACAATTGAAGTTGAGGTGGATATTTCCCCTGGTTTACCTTCGTTTACGATTGTTGGTTTGCCCGATGCGGCTGTTCAGGAATCAAGGGAGAGAGTCCGTGCTGCCATTCGTCATTCAGGGTGCAGTTTTCCCAACCGGCGTATCGTGGTTAATCTTGCACCGGCCAACCTGAAGAAAGCCGGTCCGGCTTATGACCTGCCCATCGCTGTCGGGATACTGTTGAGTTCGGAGCAGGTACAGTCGGATATTTCTCGAAGTGTTATTATCGGTGAGCTTTCTCTGGACGGTACACTGCGCCATACCAAAGGTATTCTGCCTATGACCATGCTGGCTTACGAAAAGAGCTTTGCCACCATTATTGTACCTGAGGTAAACGCCAGGGAAGCGTCCCTGGTCAAGGGCGTCAACATTGTGCCCATTACCTCGCTGGCGCAGCTCATTAGCTACTTAAGGGGAGAGATACCACCTCCGGAATATCATTGTGAGGATACAACGGAGTATGCTCCTGCGATTAATAATGCTACTGACCTTTCCTATATCAGGGGACAGGAACATGTCAAACGGGCTATGGAGGTAGCTGCATCCGGGGGGCATAACATTATCATGGTTGGTCCACCAGGTAGCGGCAAGACGCTGCTGGCACGTACCCTACCCTCGATACTTCCGCCGATGACTATCGATGAATCACTTGATGTTACTAGGATATATAGTGTAAGTGGCTTGTTGCCTTCAGACATACCGTTGCTGAAACAAAGGCCATTCCGCTCTCCGCACTATACAATATCCAATGCTGGATTGATAGGTGGTGGCCACTGGCCGAAACCGGGTGAAGTAAGCCTGAGCCACCGTGGTGTATTATTTCTCGATGAATTGCCGGAATTCGGTCATTCAGTGCTGGAAGTTTTGCGCCAGCCGCTGGAGGACAAGGTTGTTACCATAAGCCGGGCCCAGGGGAGCCTTACTTTCCCAGCCAACTTTATGCTGGTCGGAGCCATGAATCCGTGTCCGTGTGGTTTTTACGGCGACCCTTTTCAGGCCTGCACCTGTAGCCCGGCCCTGGTATCCCGTTATCAAAGACGAATCAGCGGCCCGTTTATAGACCGTATAGACATCTTTATTGAAGTTCCGCACGTTGACTATGAAAAACTCGCCGATGATAGGCTTGGCGAAGAATCAGTTAAAGTTAGGGAAAGAGTAGCAGCAGCCCGCTTTGCCCAGAAGGAGCGGTTTAATGGTACCGGTATGGTATGCAATGCCGAAATGACACCGATAGAGGTTAGAGAGTTCTGTGCTACCGATGAACCCGCAAGAAGCCTTCTTAAATCGGCTATGAAGCAACTCTCGCTTTCGGCACGGGCATTTCACCGGATATTGAAACTTGCCCGTTCCATTGCTGACCTTGAAAACGAGACGTTAATTAAAGCTCACCATCTGGCCGAAGCTATACAGTACCGACCGAGAAGGATGATATGAGATATTTGGCCGAAAGATGGAGAAAGGTATCGCCACTTGAGTTTAAATGAGTTGATTGGTTTTATTGCCGGTGCGCTGGCTACGTCGAGTACCGTACCCCAACTGGTTCGGACCTTCAGGCTGAAAAGCGCCTACGAGATAAGTACTGCCTTTACCGTATTGCTTCTCTGCGGTCTTTCACTATGGCTGGTATATGGCCTTCAGCTCAACCTGACACCGGTTATCGTCTGGAATGCTATTAGTACAGGCTGTGTTGGTACCCTGCTTTATGCCAAGTTAAGGTATGGGGGAAAAAGCGGTTAAGCCCATAGTTGAAGCCCGCCAACTATTCCGAGCAGGACCAAGCCGATGATAATGGCAATTCTTCCTCCCAGCTTGAGTGAACCGGACTTGGATTGTTCTGGTGAATGCTCGATAAACTCCTTCATATCGGTACGGGAGGTCAAGGTGTCGTATTCCCTTTTTTCATCGTACTTGCCTTTGAAAAAGGTGCCGACGCCTGCCGACAGAAAAGCTATACCCATTACCAGTAGAATTAAGCTATCGGGGTAAGACATAATCAGCCAGCCCTTCTGAAGATATTCTACTGGTGATTATATGTCCCACAGGGAGATATTTGCAAGGCGACCTTCTACTAATTTACCTCGACTGTAGCTCCAGCTGCTTCAAGCTTTTCCTTGGCCGCTGCGGCATCTTCCTTGCTGACACCTTCCTTGACCGGCTTCGGTGCGTTTTCTACCAGTTCCTTGGATTCTTTTAACCCCAGAGAACTCAATTCCCGGACAGCACGTATTACATTGATCCGGTTGGCTCCGGCATCCTTAAGGATAACATTGAATTCTGTCTTCTCTTCTTCTTCGGCTGCAGGTGTGGCCGCACCGCCTTCTCCTGTTCCCGCTGTGGCTGCTAACGGGGCAGCGGCGCTAACACCAAATTCTGTTTCCAGGGCTTTAACCATCTCGGAGAGCTCGAGGACGGTCATGTTCTTTATTGCTGCTATCATGTCTTCAACAGCGACCTTTTCTCCCTTTACCGCTCCTTTTGATGGTTTAGACTTTTCCGCGGTTGCTTCTTGATTCTTTTTTGTGGTCGCTTTTTTGGGGGTTTTCCCCTCTACTTCGGCAGTTTCTTCTGTTGTGGCATCCTTTTCCATTTCGGCTTCTTTTCCCTCAGTCATTTTATGCTTCCTCCATTTGTTTAATTCTGGATTGTAATAATCTTGCCAGCCCTGCTATCGGGCTGCTGAGGCAACCGACAAGTCTGCTGATAGGGCTTTGTATTCCTCCCAGCAGCTTGGCCAGCAAAATCTCCCTTGGTGGTAATTTAGCAAGGCTGGATATATCATCTGATGTCAGAATGCGCTCACCCAAAAATCCGCCCTTGATGGTTAAAGTAGACTTGGATGTATTGATGAAGTCAATAATTATCTTGGCGGGCTCGATAACGTCGTTGTAACCCAGGGCTATTGCCACCGGTCCGGCCAGGTATGCCTTCAGGGTGTTCTTACCTGATTTTTCGGCGGAAAATCTGGCCAGTGTGTTCTTGACCACCTTATATTCGATGCTGGAATCGCCAAGCCTGCGGCGCAAGGCGGTTATCTCTGGGTTCGATAAACCCCGGTAATCGGTAAGGATCCCGATACTACTTTTGGAGAAAGCATCGGCTAACCGGTCGATTATCTCTGTCTTCTTTTCTCTTGACATATCTATGTGACCTCCCCCTTTAAACTGTTCGCATCAACAAAAAACCCTGTGTCTGCTGCACAGGGGAAATCACAGAAGCTCTTTGCTGTAAGAGGCTTCGTATTTTCCTCGGCAGGCAGATGCAATTTGAGCCTTTCTGGCGCCCGCTGTCACAGGAGACACTATTAAACTGTTATCTACACGTATAAATTAGCCGGTGGCTAGCTCAGTTGCTGATTTGAGGTTGAGCCTGATACCCGGCCCCATAGTGGTGGTCAGCGTAGCTGACTTGATGTATTGGCCCTTAGCTCCGCTGGGCTTGGCCTTGATTATTGCCTCCATTACCGATGCCAAATTGCCTATCAGGCCTTCGTCATCAAAGCTCACCTTACCGATGGGCAGGTGAATGATGGCTGTTCTATCCAGTTTGAATTCGACTCGCCCCTTGCGAGCATCCTCAATAACCCGGGGCAGGTCTTCCGCAGCTACCACCGTTCCCGCTTTGGGATTGGGCATCAGACCTTTGCGTCCGAGTATTTTACCAAGTTTACCTACTCTGCTCATCATGTCGGGAGTAGCCATAGCGGTATCGAATTCCAGCCAACCGCCTTCTATTTCCTTAACCAGGTCATCGCTGCCGACGTAGTCAGCACCTGCCTCACGGGCTATTTTCTCTGCCTCACCCTGTGCAAACACCAGGACACGAACCTTCTTGCCCAGACCATATGGTAAAAGGGCAACACCTCTTACCTGCTGTGAGGCATTTCTGGGATCAACACCCATCTTGAGGTGGAGTTCAACAGTCTCATCAAATTTGGCGTAGGACATTTTTTTGGCCAGCTCTACTGCCTCCTCGGCAGTATAGGATTCCGGTTTCTCCAGTAATTGAACTGACTCCTGATACTTTTTACCTCGTCTTAGCATATCTAATCAACCTCTATGCCCATACTTCGGGCGGTACCTTCGACTATTCGCTCCGCTCCCTCAATACTTATTGCGTTGAGGTCTTTCACTTTCAGTCTGGCAATTTCCTCGAGCTTATCTCGAGGGATTTTCCCTACCTTCTCACGTCCGGCTGCTCCTGATCCTTTTGTCAGACCGGTCGCTTTTTTAAGCA
>JAGYOC010000332.1 GCA_018399795.1 Dehalococcoidales bacterium | reverse complement strand
ACGCTGGGGGCTATGCGCTCTATCTGGTCCAGAAGGAGTTCCTTCTGGATGTCCATGAACCTGTCCAGAGAAAGGTCCAAGAATCCGCAGTACCTTTGCCATAGCTCATCTTCAGTAAAATCCCGGAAAAACCTGTCTTCAGGAAGCATCTCAATCTCCTCCTTGATCCGATTTCCTGCCGTGGGCTATCAGGTCCTGATATACCGGGTATTCTTCGATCTGGAAATCCACACCTTCCATCTGGCCCAGCATCGCTCCCAGTTTTCTTTTGGAATAAAAGGACTTTTTGGTGCGGCTGAGCAGGGGAAGATAGACCAGAGCGGTTATCACCTGTACTGCGAGTTTCCAGAAGGCGACGAAGGGGTGCTTTCCCTCGCTGATGTAGCCCCTGAAGGCATCTTTCAGCAGGCTTTTGCCCAGTTTTTGCTCCTTGCCCGACGGATAGGTTATCACAAACTCGCCGCCCTTTTTCAGCACGCGCATTATCTCCGCCGTGGCCTTTTCCTGGTCCCGGGCATCTCCCAGAAAGTCCATAACGTGTATACATACCACACTGTCAAAAGTGCCGGAAGCAAAATCGAGTTGCCTGGCGTCCATCAGGTGCAGGGAAATCGACCTGCCCGTTGATATTGCCTTTCGAACTGCCTTTTTGAGGGCGGTTTTCGAATAGTCTATCCCGGTAACTGCCACTTCCCTGTTTTTAGTCAGGATATGCTGAATCTCGTTGCCGGTACCAAGCCCCACGCAGAGCACCTGGTCATCGTCTTCCAGCGTAAGGCGGCCCACACAACTTGCCTGTAGCTTCTGGAAACGCCTTAGACGGGCGGTGGTAAAATCATAGGCGATATTATATACAGAGTCGAAGTAGGCCCTGACGAATCTTTCGGTAAGTCTCATTGTGGTGCCAGTTATTATAACAGATTCCCCATTTATTAACGCAATTTTGGGGAACCCTCCCAGGAGCAAATATTTGCTGCTTTTATCGTATATGCTATGATTGACCAAATGGAGATAAATATAACGGTTGATGGTGATCTTGACGGTTGCCCGGATGAGTCCTGGCTTGAGAAAGTGGGCCGGCGGGTGCTTTACCTGGTGTGTACCGGTAATCGGGCTGAGCTGGGGGTGGTTATCACCGGCCAGGAAAAGATAAAAGAGTTAAACCGGAAATATCTGGGGAGGGACCGTGCTACCGATGTAATCGCCTTTCATATGCTTGATGAGGGAGAGGGCAATTTCTTCGTGCCCCCGCCTGACGGAATGCTTCACCTGGGTGAAATAGTCATCTCCTATCCGCAGGCACTTAAGCAGGCGAAAGAGGAGGGGCATTCTGTCGAGAGGGAAATGGCTCTTCTTATCGTTCATGGAATCCTGCACCTACTCGGCTATCAGGATGAGGAGCCCGAGCTGAAAAGAAGGATGACGGAGAAGGAAGATGAAATCCTCATTCAGATTGAAGATATGTTCGGCTAGAATCTATTCATGGAGGTATCGACAGGTTGAAGGTTATAGGTATCAATGGCAGTCCCAGAAGGAAAGGCAATACCGAGATCCTGCTCGGGGAGGTGATGAAGGGGGCAGCCAGTGCAGGTGCCGAGGTCAAGACCATAGTACTGAACAAGCTCAAGATCACTGCCTGCCAGCACTGTGACGTCTGTTCCGAGGCAGGTAAATGCCGCATCAAGGATGATATGCAGCAGATATATCTTGACTTGGAACAGTCGGACCGTTTGGTGCTGGCCTCGCCTGTTCAATTTTTAGGACCCACCGCGCAGATGAAAGCAATGATTGACCGCTGCCAGGCTCTCTGGGCAAGGAAATATGTGCTCAAGATGCCGCCCCTCGGTGACCGGAGAGAGAGAAAGGGCCTGTTCGTTTCCGTTGGCGCCCTTAAAATGGCCAACCTCTTTGACCCGTCCATAGCGATAGTCAAGGCCCTTTTTACCGTGCTGGATGTTACCTATGCTGGCGAGCTTCTGTTTCGCGGTGTAGATGAAATCGGAGCGATCTATAAGTATTCTGGTGCCCTTGAGGAGGCCTTCATTGCCGGTAAAAGGCTGGTCGAGGATTAACCGTTTTTCAGGTTTTTACGCCTCCTCCGCAGAATCAGAGGGATGGCGATACTGCTGGCCACGCCGGTAATAATGCCGCCTAATATCAGTGGGCTGGTTTGACCTGGCGGTGAAGTTGGAGGTTGTGATGTTTCCGGCGGAGTTGTTGGGATTGTATCTTCAGGCGGTTGCGTTATGGGAGCACCCTTCACTTCAAATGTGCCTGTCAGGCCGCTGATATTGACGCTGTAGATTCCGGGCTCATCCTTGGTACTGGTAAAGCTTACCCTGGTGCTGCTGCCCGCATATAGCGGTATGTATGCAGTGGCTTCTACAACGCCGTTGACCTCCATTGCTATCGTATACGTATCATCAATTTCCCCTTTATTGGCGACCAGTACACCTATTGTTACCTCCTCGCCGGTTTTCGCTTCCCGGGGAGTTATCACCAGGTCAGATATCTCAAGACCGGTATTCTCTGTTTCTGAAGAAGAGGTTGGCTGCAGGATGGTGAAGAAAGTGAAGTGGTTCAGTGGTGCGGTGACTGTGTTGCTGACAGTATCAACCGCGCTTTCTTCCATTAACACCCAGTTATCTTCAGTTTCGTTCCACCAGGAAACCACCAGGCTGTCCTCGGCATTATGGACGGGGAGTGATGATTCATCGTAGCTCATTGTAATCGTAATAGCCGGTTGAAAAGTAGCTCCCTCCGGGCCGAGGTCGTAGAATAATCCGGCGATACTGTATCCTGCCGGAGGGGCTGGCCCCTCTTCCACCGGAGCTATGCTTATCTGCTCGAGAGGTTCGCCATTGATGTTCAGGCACAGGGTATCCTTATTGATGCCGAGCTTGCAGCCGCTGTCGGTTGACTGTATAAAAAGATTATTGATCATTATACCTGCTGAGTCGGTATAATCAGAAAGGTCGATTTCAGGCCCGATAATTATCTCCTCCTGTACTTCGCCTGAAGTATAAGTTACCAGGCCCATATCCTGTGATTGTGGCAGGTACTTACTGACCGGGACGGAAAAGGTAGTGGTAGAAGTGGTAACGACAGCCCGGGATTCGATGAGCTCGCCGACTATCTCGTAGCTGCCCGGATGGCAATCGGAAGGGAACTGCAGAGATACGTCAATACTTTCTGTAGTGCTTTCCCCTGCCCGGTTCGGAAAGGGTTCGATGTCCAGCCTGTAATCCGGTTTTAGTATTGTTCGTTTCCCACTGTCTCGATGTTCGGCTATGACGCGGTACCTGATGTATCCGCTGCTTACCGGAAGGGGCAGGTCCTGCTTGCAGGTTGCTTTACCGGTAACAGTAGCGTAGAAAATTTCATCACCCTCTATCCGGTCATCGCTGAATACGGTGTCATGCTCGATGGTGAAGTAATCGTATATGCTTAAACCGAGTGCGGGTGTGGCGATGGCGAGGCTGGCAAGCAAGGCGAGAAGAAATGACATCAAAAAGCACCGCGTAACCAGTCCTATTGACTTCTCTGTTCGCATATCTACTAAAATTCCTGCCCTTACGTTATGTTCAGTATTGTAGTTATAACATATTGTCGGTATAAAGAGTAGACGTTTTTCTAAACATTTTCTAAACATTTTCTAAACATTTCCGGCTATAGGACATTTTAACTGGAAAAACCAGCGTACATAATAGAGCCCTCCCATAAAAATAGTGTATCATGGGTTGTTGGCGGTAATTACCGTTAGGGGTAGTAGCAATTGTATGATGTAGCCGTTATTGGCGGTGGTCCTGCCGGAAGCCGTACCGCATACAGACTGGCTGAATATGGCTACCGGGTCTTGGTGCTGGAAGAGAAGGAGAGCGCCGGAGCTGGGGTATGCTGTACCGGTGTTATCGGCGGGGAATGTGTCCAGTTAGCTGATGTCGGTGAGGATGTTATCCTGTCGAGTACCAACAGCGCCCGGGCGTTTTCCCCCTCTGGCAGAATGATAAGGCTCAGCCTTCCCGAGACACAGGCCTATATAGTGGACAGACGGGCCTTCGACGCCGGGCTTGCCCGCCGGACCCAGGAAAAGGGAGCGGAATATCGCTTTAATACCCGGGTTACCGGTATCGAAACCCGGGATGATGGTGCTATTATTCGGGCCTTGGCAGAGGGAAAATACTTGAGCATAGCGGCGAGGGTGGCGGTTATCGCTGCAGGATTTTCCTCCCCTCTGCTTGAAGAGATAGGGATGGGTAAAATCGATTTCTATGCCCTGGGGGCCCAGGCGCTGGTGGATACGGTGGGGATAGATGAGGTGGAAATTTATTTCGGCAACAGGATAGCCCCCGGCTTTTTTGCGTGGCTGGTGCCGGTATCTTCAGGAAAAGCGCGCTTGGGTTTACTGGTCAGGGAGAACCCCGGATTCTACTTGAAGCGGCTTATCTCCCGGCTGCTTGAAGAGGGCAAGATAGCTTCGGATAATGCTGCGGTAAGATATGGTGGCGTTTCACTCA
>JAGYOC010000331.1 GCA_018399795.1 Dehalococcoidales bacterium | reverse complement strand
TGGGTCCACAACAATCCTGATGCGGTACAGGAGTGGGTACCGTAAAACTTTTTATACCAAAACAGCGAGTGAGGGGAATTGAACCCCCAATTAAAGCTTGGGAAGCTTTCGTGATACCATTTCACCACACTCGCATCGAAAATATCTACACAAAGAGTAGTAGATTACTTTTTATGTGTCAATATTAGGGTCTTGAACCCTATGCCGTACAACTTCTTCACCATCGATTTGGATGACTATTGTGGAGCCTACCTCTTCCAGATAAGGAATAGTCAACAGACCGCCCTTATGATTAAAGGAGATAAGAGTCTCTTTCTCTCCGCTGATTTGAATAAGTTCGACTTGGACCGGTACATGTACCGGATATTCGGGCAACTCCCGTTCAATAATTCCAAACCGGTAGTCCTCTTCTATCTCCTCCGGAGCCTTTATCATTAACTGCCGCAGGGTCTCGGTTGGTACCTCACTCTCCGGATTAGGGCTTTGCGATACCACTGTCCCCGGATCACCCTCTTCCTGGCTGGTCATCGTAAAAACAAAGGGATGACCGGCAGAAACTATTTCAGCCAGAGCTCTGCGCCATTCCATATCAATATAGTCTTTTACTTCAGTGCTTTGCCCCTCCGGACCGCGGCTTACCACCAGCTCAAGCTCGGTCAGTACGGTCAACTCAGTTCCGGGAGAAGGCTTTTGTTCTAAAATAGTACCCGAGGGGGATTCATCGTATATACGAATATAGGGTTCTTGCAGCTTGAGCAACGGCCCGTATACAGATTCAAGGCTCTTTAAGTGAGTCTCCAGCTCGCTCACATTCCAGCCCACAAAATTATCCAGCTTTTCTACGGTAGCTCCCTTGCTCACCCGCAGGAGCACTTCGCTTTTAGCTTTCACTACCGCCCCCGGTATCGGATCCTGTCCCAGGACCGTCCCCTTGTCGGAGAGTTTATTGGAATATCGCAGCTGCACAGTACCGTATAAGGCTTTATCCTGGAGTTCAATAATTGCATTGGCCAGTTCCATACCCCGCAGGTCGGGAACCATGGTCTCCTCGTTTCCCTCAAGAGTAATCATGAAAGTTACAATACCAATTAAAAGGGCCGCTCCTATGGTACCTAAAGAAAAGTAGAGGACCATTCGAAATAACCGGCCCTCCTGGCTTTGCGGCTTTCTAGAAAAACGCTTTTTCTTAAAAAACCCGCCGGTACCATGGTTCTTTGCAGAGGGTTGATTCTGATTGTTATTCATACTGTCCGTTTCATGATTCATTTATTATCTCCAAGCTCTGATCCGATTATCTCTTTATTCCCGTTTACAAATGCCCGCGACTCAAGGGGCTGTTTACCCTGCAGTTGTAGTCTGCGAATAGCTAACACGCCCCTTCCTGTTTGTACCAGAATTCCATTTTCCCTGTCTATACCAAGCACCGTACCTGCCTTGCCCTTTGTCGTTTCCGTGGACAACGATGCCTCTAAGACGGTAAGACGCCTGCCGTTCCACTCTGTAAAAGCCTTCGGCCAGGGTAAAAAACCGCGTATCATACGTTCGATCATGTAATTCGGAAGCTGCCAGTTAATTTTACCATCGCTTTTATTGAGTTTACGACAATAGGTGGCATACAGAGGATCCTGGGCCACCGGAGCTGCAGTACCCGCTTCCAGATCGGACAGGGCTGCCAGTAGCAATTCGGCACCTGTATCCGCTGCATATACAGATAGCTGTTCCGCCGTAATAGTTGGGTCTAAGGTGAAACGCTTCTGAGCTAAAATATCCCCGGTGTCCATCTCAAGGGCTATTTTCTGGACTGTTACCCCTGTTTCAGGGTCGCCGTTTATAATCGGCGCGATAATCGGAATGCTCCCCCGGTAACGCGGAAGCAGTGAGGGGTGCACGTTTACTCCACCCTGTGGAAAAAGGTCTAAAAACATGGGACCAAATATACGCCCGTAGGCAAATACTACTAAAATATCGGCCTTTAATGGCGAGAGGAGCTGCCGGGCTTCACCTTTGAGCGTGTGCGGTTGAAAAACCGGAAGATCCAGCTCCTGAGCCGCCTGCTTGACCGGGGGTGGTTCAGGTGTACGTCCACGGCCGCGGGCCCGATCGGGATTGGTAAGCACTCCTACAACAGTATGCTGTACCGCAAGGGCTCGCAGCGAAGGCACCGCAATTTCCGGGGTTCCGGCGAAGAGAATACGCATATCCCGGCTATTTCCGCATTTTCTTGTTATACGCTTTCAGCAGGCGCTCTCGCTGTTTTTCCTCGAGATGGTCAATAAACAAAACGCCCTTTAGGTGGTCAATTTCATGTTGGACTACCCTGGCCAAGAGGCCCTCTGCATCCAGTTTGAAGGGTTTGCCCTGCTCATTTACGGCTTGTACAGTGACCGTAGCCGGGCGAATTACATCGCCGTACATTCCGGGAATACTTAGACACCCCTCTTCATAGGGAAGGAGCTCTAGACTGGTCTCAATAATTTGGGGATTAATGAACACCCGCGGCTGATCACCGTTTACATGACACACAAACACGCTCTTCAGCAAACCGACCTGCGGTGCGGCTAAGCCCACACCATCGCCGTGGTACATTGCTGATATCATATTTTGCGCTAAATCGGCAATTTCGCCGTTTACATCAGTTATTTCATCGACCTGTTCCCTTAAAACATCGTCGCCTAGTGTTACTATATCTAACATGTTTTAATAGTACTAAAAAGAACCCATACCGTCAATTATAGAAGACTCACCGGATCTACATCAATTTCGACATGTACCGCCCCCGGCCGTTCAAAACCGAGGTGCCACTGGTAGAGGAAGGAATGAACTTTTCCAAAATTTTTACTTCTGATCAGCAGCTGTTCACGATGGTTCCCGGCAATTATTTCAATTGGGCATGGGGAGGGGCCTAACACTTCGGTGGTGGAATCTACCTGTTCTACCGGCGCTAATTGGGCCGCAATATGTTCGA
>JAGYOC010000330.1 GCA_018399795.1 Dehalococcoidales bacterium | reverse complement strand
ATTATAACAATATTTTAATTTTTATAGCAATATTTTATAGTTTATTTAATTTATTTGTACTTCAAAGCTGAGCAAAATAAGTAGGATCACCGGCAATTAAGCGCACAGCGCTATTAAACATAAGGAGGGTGATCTATGGCAGTGGATGCACAATTAGATCAAAAAGAAACAGACCAGGGGGCCTGTTGCAGCGATCAACTCTCTGAGGAAGAGATGGCCGCACGGATTGATGAGGTAATTGATACCTTCTCCGGCGTAAAAGGAGCCTTGATTCCCGTACTGCAAACCGCCCAAAACCTATTCGGTTATCTCGCCGAACCGGTTCTAAAAAAAGTGAGCCTTAGGCTCAACATCCCCTACAGTGAAGTAGCTGGAGTAGTAAGCTTTTACTCCTATTTTTCCACCATTCCTCGCGGCAAAAATATTGTGAGGGTATGCCTGGGAACAGCATGCTATGTTCGTGGAGGGAAGGAGGTCCTGCAATCTATTCAGGACTATCTTGGTATCGATGTGGGAGGAACCACCGACGACAGAATTTTCAGCCTTGAGATTGGACGCTGCTTCGGTGCATGCGGTTTAGCACCGGTGGTGATGATTAACGACCATGTCTATCAGCGCGTAAAGCCATCTAAGGTAAAAGATCTGCTTGTACCTTACCGTGCTTCTGAACCGTGCGGGGAGGAAGAATAATGGAAGGACAAATGAGAATTAAGTCAGCCAAGGACCTCGAAAAGCGTCAAAAGGCCGCACAAAAATCACGGCCCCAAACTGAACAGGTTATTCACCTGTGCGCAGGAGCCGGCTGTATTGCTTCGGGAGCTCTTGAAGTAAAAGATGCTCTGGAGAAGGCCTTTAAGGCAGAGGGCATTTCAGTACCAATCAAGGAAACCGGTTGTCTGGGACCATGCGCCCGGGGACCGGTCCTATTGATAAAACCGGAAGAAGTGTTTTACGAAGGGGTAAGGCCGGAAGATGCGGAAGAGATTGTAAAGCAGCATTTCAAGCAGAAAGAAGTGGTGAAACACCTCACTCACCGGAACTTCTCCAACAACCAACAGGTAGACACGGCCAAGGAAGTAGAATTCTACCGTGGCCAGGCTCGAATCGTATTGCGAAACTGCGGGTACATCGACCCGCTGAACCTGGATGATTTTATTGCAGCTGGCGGATACTCCGCTTTAGCTAAGACCCTTTCGGATTATACTCCCGAAAAGGTTGTTGAGGAGATAAAAAACTCCGGCCTACGTGGTCGCGGCGGAGCCGGTTTCCCAACCTGGCTTAAATGGGAACTTACCCGCAAAGCAAAGGGTACAGAAAAATACGTACTGTGTAATGCCGATGAGGGAGACCCCGGTGCCTTTATGGACCGAAGTGTACTCGAAGGCGACCCTCACAGCCTAATCGAAGGAATGTCAATCGCAGCCTTCGCTATTGGAGCAAACCGCGGTTTTGTATATGTACGTGCTGAGTATCCCTTGGCAGTAAGCCGTTTTGGAAAAGCCCTTGAACAGGCCAGAGAATCCGGATTGCTTGGTGATAATATCATGGGCACCGATTTCTCATTTGACTTGGAAATCAGGATGGGCTCAGGGGCTTTTGTCTGTGGTGAAGAGACAGCACTCATCCACTCTATAGAGGGTAAACGAGGTGAACCGAGACCGAGGCCTCCCTTTCCCGCTCAAAAAGGTCTGTGGGACAAGCCAAGCCTGCTGAACAATGTGGAAACCTACACCAACGTGGCAGCCATAATGGATAAAGGGTCCGGCTGGTACAGCTCCTTCGGTACCGAAGAAAGTAAAGGGACAAAGGTATTTGCCCTGGCAGGGGCAATTAATATCAGCGGCCTGGTTGAGGTGCCGATTGGTACCAGCCTTGGGGAACTGATCTACGATATCGGCAGCGGTATTCCGGGGGGTAAGCAATTTAAGGCGGCCCAAATCGGTGGTCCCTCCGGTGGATGTATTCCTAAGCAGTATCTAAATGTTCCCCTGGATTACAATACACTCAGTGATCTTGGCGCTATTATGGGCTCCGGCGGCCTGATCGTCATGGACGATGACACCTGTATGGTTGATGTAGCCCGCTATTTTCTGGAGTTTGTTCAGGAAGAGTCCTGCGGTAAGTGTACTCCCTGTCGGGTGGGAACCAAACGTATGCTCGAAATTCTCACCAGAATTACAGAAGGTGACGGTCAGGAAGGTGATATTGAACGCCTGATTGAACTTGGAGAACAGATCAAAGACACCGCTCTTTGCGGCTTAGGACAAACCGCTCCAAATCCGGTACTCTCCACTATCCGGCATTTTCGGCACGAGTATGAACAGCATATTCGTGATAAACACTGTGAAGCCGGAGTCTGTGCTGGACTGGTTCGGGCACCGTGTCAAAGTGCGTGTCCGGCGGGAGTCGATGTCCCCGGATTTGTCTCACTGGTTGGAGAAAAACGCTATGCAGAAGCATTGCGACTGCATCGCGAACGCAACCCTTTTGCAGCAGTATGTGCACGGGTCTGCTTTCATACCTGTGAAGATAAGTGCCGTCGTTCTACCCTGGATGATGCGGTTGCAATCCGCGGCATAAAACGCTTTATGGTTGACCAAGAAGTGACCATTCAATTGCCGGAAATCAGTGAAAACCCGTCAAATGCGAAACGGAAGATTGCAATTATCGGCGGAGGGCCTGCCGGACTCTCCTGTGCCTACTTTCTTGCACGCCTTGGGTATTCACCAACAGTCTTCGAAGCTGAACAGAGACCTGGAGGAATGATGGTCCAGACCATTCCAGCCTACCGGCTGCCACGGGAAACCCTGGCTCGAGAGGTGCGCATGATCGAGAATATGGGAGTCAAAATAGTCACCGACACGGCTCTAGGCCGCGATTTTACCCTGAAAGAGCTGCGCTCGCAGGGATACGATGCGGCATTCCTGGGTATAGGAGCTCCAGTCAATATGGATATGGGTATACCTGGAGAAGACGCCGAGGGAGTGGTACAGGGCATAGATTTTCTTAAGCAGTACAACATCCGCGGTTCAGTTCCAGTAGGCAAGAAGCTGGTCATAATCGGCGGTGGAAATGCCGCAGTTGATGCTGCTCGGACCGCAATTCGTCTTGGAGCCGAAGCGGTTACTATTCTCTATCGCAGAACCCAAGAACAAATGCCGGCTTATGCAGAAGAAATCGAAGAAGCCCTGCTTGAGGGGGTTAAACTAAAAACACTCACTCAGCCGATAGCTATTGAAAAGAATGGAGTTGGCAAAGTAAAGGGTGTAACCTGTGCCTGCATGCAGCTGGGCGAGTTCGACCGCAGCGGACGCAGACGACCAACCCGTTCGGATCAGCAGAACTTCATAGTGGAAGCTGATCAAGTCATAATCGCTATTGGACAGCAGATAGATACCAGTCACTTTGCCGGTGAATTAGACATACATCTTGGTGAAAACCGCTTTATCAAAACCAACCCGCTGACCGGTCAAACCTCAGTCGATTGGATATTCTCCGGCGGAGACGCCGCGTCCGGGCCTGTGTCGGTCGTATCGGCCATTGGAGAGGGAGAAAAAGCGGCGGTCGGAATTGATCAGTATCTTACCGGAGAGACACACGCCTTTTGGCGCGAGGAGAAAGTAGTCGAAACCTCTTATGACCCGGATGCCGAACCGGTACCCTACCCGCGTGAGAAAATTCCGGTTATCGGAACCGATCGTCGAAAGAACAACTTTGAAGAGGTTGAACGCAGCTGGTGTGAGAGTGTAGCCATCCGACAATGCGAGCGCTGTCTGCGTTGCGATTACGGCAAAACACCTGCAAAATCAGGGAGCAGTGTAGAATGAAAATTACAATCAATAACATTACAACAGAGGTAGAAGAGGGAACTACGGTGCTGGAGGCAGCCCGCAGTGTAAATGTAGATATTCCCACGCTCTGCTATTTAGAAGGAATGGAACCCTTGGGTGCCTGCCGCATGTGCGTAGTCGAGGTGAAAGGGGCGAAAAACCTGGTAGCCTCCTGTTCT
>JAGYOC010000329.1 GCA_018399795.1 Dehalococcoidales bacterium | reverse complement strand
GATCCTATCTTTTCCGCTTGGTAAAGCCGAAACGGATTTTCAGGCCGTTGCGTTTTTCGTCTTTTTTATTTACGCTCTTGATAAATGTTTTCACATCAGGGAGCTTTTTATCACTCATTATACTTTCCTTTTCTGGATATGGGGCAGAGCCAGCATTTAATTCTAACACATTCCGGGTGATATGGCCATTGGCGTAGCAGGAGATGTTTTTGGCAAACACCTCTGTCGCGGTATTACCTGGGAGCTTTTTGTTTGTGTCGGTGGTCACCGGAGGTTTCAGTTTTCACCTCTGGCTGGCAGGCGGGGCAGAAGTAGGTGCCGCGGTTGCGCACCGTTACTCTTTCTATGGGGATATCGCAAACGGAGCAATTGTTTCCACCCAGCCGGTGGGCGACACGGAAGCTGAATTGGGCGATGCCCTCCTCTCCACCGGGGCGGTAGTATGTGTTCACGCTGGCTCCTTTTTGTTCGATCGCTGCACGGAGGATTTTTCTGATACTCCGGTGCAGCCGTTTGACCTCCTTTTTACTCAGGCTGCCACCTGGTCTTAAGGGGTGTATCCCGGCAGAGAACAGGGACTCGTCGGCATACATATTACCGATGCCGGCGATTAGCTTTTGCTCGAGGAGCAGTGCCTTTATCGGTGCCTTGCGGTTTTTTAGCAGGCTTGCCAGTAGATCGGCCGTGAAACTTGCTTCCAGTGGCTCGACTCCCAGTTTTTTATCGAGGCTGTCCGTGTCTTGGCAGAGCCACATCAAACCGAACTTCCGCGGGTCACGGAAGTGTATGGATATGTTCCGGTCCAGATGGATTACAGCGCGGACGAATCTCTCCGGTTGGTCGCCCCCGGATTTGAGCAGCAGGGAACCGGTCATTCTGAGATGGATTATCAAACTGTCGCCGCTGGCAAGCCGAATAGCGAGGTACTTACCGCGTCTGTAAAGCCCGGTTATTTCTTGCCCGATGAGGCGGGCGCGAAATCCCTCTTCTGAAGAAGCAGGGATAATGCCTTTCCAGATGAGGGTGAGGCTGGTAATACTGCGGCCGGTAATATGGGGGGTAAGCTCTCGCCTTATCGTTTCGACTTCAGGAAGCTCGGGCATCTACCTTTTCCATCTCCCCCCAGTTATTACCGGTCTTGATATCTACCTTGAGCGGTATGCTCAAAACCAGGGCGGTGGACATAACCTGTGGTACCAGCTTTTGCATTATCTCCATCTCATCCCCGGGTACCTCGAGGATAAGTTCGTCGTGTACCTGTAAAAGCATCTTGCTTCCCAGATTGCGGCTGGCTATCTCCCGGTGCAGATTTACCATGGCGACCTTGATGATATCGGCTGAAGTTCCCTGTACCGGCATATTGATTGCCATCCGTTCGGCGGATTCTCTCACCTGCCTGTTGGTTGAATTGATTTCGGGGATAAAGCGTTTTCTTCCCAGCAGGGTCTGAACGAAGCCCTTTTTCCGCGCCTCCTCCTTGATCGAATCCAGGTATCCCTTCACCCCCGGGTATTTTTCGAAATAGGAGGCGATAAACTGTGCTGCTTCCTGGCGGGTCAACTCGGTGGCCTGTTCCAGACCGTAGTCACTCATCCCGTAAATGACCCCGAAATTGACCGTTTTGGCCAGGCGGCGCATATCTGGTGTTACCTCCTTTACGGATACACCAAAGAGCCGGGCTGCAGTCGCATTATGGATATCCTCGTTGTGCCCGAATGCCCTGAGCAGACCGCTATCCCGGGACAGGTGTGCCAGGGCGCGCAGGTCTATCTGAGAGTAGTCACCGGCCAGGAGGTAATAGCCGGGTGGGGCGATAAAAGCATGCCTTATTTCACGGCCAAGTTCGGTACGTATGGGTATATTCTGCAAATTTGGTTCATTGGACGATAACCTTCCGGTAGCTGTCCTGGTCTGGTTGAAGCTGGTGTGTATCCTGCCGGTATTTCTATCCGCCAGTGCTGGCAGGGCGTCGATATAGGTCGACTTGAGTTTGGATAGCTGGCGGTAGTCCAGTATGGAATCGATTACCGGGTGAACGCTGCGCAGGCCTTCCAGTACAGAGGCATCGGTTGAGTAACCGCTCTTTGTTTTTCTGGTCGGGGGCAGCTTTATTTCCTCAAAGAGAACGCTGCTCAGCTGCTGTGATGAATTTATGTTGAAATGATGTCCCACGCCGTCGTAGATAGCCTGTTCCAGAGTCGATAGCCTCCCGGCAAGTTGGGCGGAAAGCCTTTCCAGACGTTTCATATCGAGGGCGATACCGTTGCTCTCCATATTTACCAACACCGGTATCAGCGGGACCTCCACCTCGGAGCAGAGCTGCCATAGGCCGTGCTCGTGGAGTTCGGGACGCAGCACTTCTGCCATCTGGCCGGTGACGTCAGCATCGGCACAGGCATAGTCGGCGGCTTTTCTCACCGGTACACTTGACATCGCTATCTGTTTGCTTCCCGAGCCTATAAGGTCGGTAATCGGGGTCATTTCAATACCGAGCCGGATGAAGGCAAGTGTTTTCAGTCCCAGGGATTTCTCACCCAGCAAGTGGGCAGCCAGCATGGTGTCGAAAGCCAGGTTATTCACCTTGACCCCGTATCTGGCCAGCACGGTGATATCATATTTACCGTTATGGGCGGTTTTGCCTATCGACGTATCTTCAAGTATCGGCTTGATTCCCGCGATAACTTGCTCCCGGGGTAGCTGCCTGTCTGCCTCTGCATCTCGGTGACCAACCGGTATATAGTAAGCCTCATGAGGGCCGGGAGAAAGGGATATACCCACCAGCTGAGCCTGCATTGCGTTCAAACTGGTGGTCTCCGTATCGACGGCGAAGGAACCGGCAACCTTGAGCCGTTCGCAGAGCTCAACGAGCTTCTGGCTGCTGTCAATTATATGATAGGCCGCGTGTGAGCGGGGTTCACCTCTGGCCTCAGACGCAGATTGAGAAGACGCCTCATCATCATCCAGTTCGGGGAGCCTGGGAAGCAGGCTGTGAAACTCCATTTCCCGGAAAAGCCCGGATACCTGATTCCGGTCATAGTTGCCGATGCGGCAATCATTGAGGTGGAGGGTAAACGGTGCGTCGGTAACGATGGTGACCAGTTCCTTGCTCCTGCGAGCAACGTCCTCGTTCTTTTTGAGCAATTCCCTCAGCCTGGGTGGGGTAACCTGGTCGATAGAGGCATATATCTCCTCCATGCTGCCGAATTTATTGATCAGCCGGGTGGCTGTCTTCTCCCCTATGCCGGGCACACCGGGGATGTTGTCGGAGGGGTCTCCCTTGAGCCCTTTCAGGTCGGTTATGTAGCGGGGGCTGACACCGTATTTATGGCTTACCGCTGCCTCATCGTATAGTGCGGTATCATTGAAGGATCGCTTCGGGGCGAAAACCTTTACGCCGGGTTCTACCAGTTGCATGGCATCGGCGTCGCCGGTAACAATGATGGCATCGATGTTTTGCTCGCTAGCCTGACGGCTGAGAGTGCCCAGGGCGTCATCGGCTTCAAATCCCTCCATCTCGAATATGGGGATATGAAAAGCCTGCACAATTTCTCGCACCCTCTTCATCTGTTCTATCAGTTCCTCCGGTGTCGCCGGGCGCTGGGCTTTGTATTGTTCGAAGAGCTGGTGTCGGAAGGTGGGGGCTTTCTTGTCGAAGGCGATGGCCCAGTGGGACGGTTTTAGCTCGCTTATTGACTTCAGTAGTATGATAGTGAAACCGTAAACGGCGCCGATAATCTCGCCTGTCCTGCCTACGGTAAGCGGTGGTAAAGCATGAAAGGCGCGGTGAACGAGTGCATCGCCATCAAATAGCAATAGAAGCTGTTTACCCATAAAGCTATTATAGCAGAGTGGTGCCGTGGCCGGTTAATGTTCCGGGGAGAACATCGACGCTGGGCCCTGTGCTGCCTTGAAATGGTCGGGCGGGTTTTGCTATAATCCGCACATGGTAATTGATTTCCATACCCATGTTTTCTCCCCGCGTATCAGGAATAATCGTGACCGCTATGTCGAGGCCGACCCATCTTTTGCCCTTCTCTATTCCGATAAAAAAGCCAAACTTGCCACCGCCGATGAGCTGGTCGCAAGTATGGACAAAGATGGTGTCGATATGTCGGTCATCTTGAATATCGGCTGGACCACCCATGAGCTCTGTGTTGAGACCAACGACTATATTATGGAATCGATTGCACGTTACCCGGACCGCCTGATCGGTTTCGGGGCAGTGCAGCCGCAATCAATCGATGCTACTGTTGCCGAGATAGAGCGGTGTGCCCGGGGTGGTATCAGAGGGATTGGAGAGCTGAGGCCGGATATGCAGATGATAGACCTTGGTGATACTGAGGTGATGGAACCCTTTGTCCAGGCTATGACGGAGCATAAATTCATCCTGCTCACCCACTCCTCCGAGCCGGTGGGACACCAGTATCCGGGCAAGGGAAGCGTTACCCCGGAAGTCCTCTATTACCTGATAACGAATTATCCCGAGTTGACCATAGTATGTGCTCACTGGGGTGGGGGACTCCCCTTCTACGCCCTGATGCCGGAGGTCGAGAAGTCGATGGACAGGGTATTCTTTGACTCGGCAGCCTCTCCGTACCTGTATCGGCCCCGTATATACCAGCAGGTCAGCGAACTGGTCGGCACCGAGCATATTCTTTTCGGGAGCGATTATCCCCTCATTGCCCAGAGCCGCTTTCTGAAAGAGATAAATTCCCTCGAGCTGAGCGAAGAGGACAAGACCCTCATCCTCTCCGGTAATGCCCGCCGTTTACTCGGTATGGACAACAAACGGGGGTAGGGGTTGGGTTTGGAGCAGGTTCGCTCTTTTATTGCCGTTGAATTGCCGGATGAGCTGAAGTCGCGGCTTGAACGTATACAAACGTACCTGAAAGGCTTCAACTGCTCCGGAGTAAAGTGGGTCAGGCCGGGGGGGATTCACCTTACCCTGACCTTTCTCGGAGGTATACCCGTTGATGCTATCGCCGGGGTTAGCGGTATAATCGGAGATGCGGTCAAGGGGAAAAAACCGGTTCAACTTGCTGTGGAAGGGACGGGAGTTTTCCCCAATGTCGGTGCAGCTCAGGTTGCCTGGGTTGGCATAAGAGGGGAAACGGAGGGACTGGGTACGCTGAAGAGCGATATTGACAGGAGGCTATCCTATCTGGGGTTTACGCCTGAATCCAGGCCGTTTAAGCCCCATCTTACCCTGGCCCGCGTTGGTAGAGGGGTACCACGGGAGGAAAGGGGACGTTTCGGAAGGCTCGTCACGGAGGCGCGTTTCGATGCGTACCATTTCCGCGTTGACGGTATCAGCTTGATGAAAAGCCAGCTGAGCCGGGAAGGGGCGATATATAGCCGGATTAGCCTGAACCGGCTCGGGGCGGGATAAGTTCGAAACGCTTGTCAACTTGTTGCCCTTCGGTGTATACTGGGGAAAATTATCTCGGTTGGGAGGTGGACTTAATGGACCAATTCAATTTGCCCAAATGCCAGAAATGCCAGACCGGGGACCTGGTACCCCTGTCTGACTTCGGTGGCCAGGGAGCAGCCATTCACTACAAAGCCTGGGTTTGTACCAACCCTGGTTGTGGCTTTAACCTGAAGATCAGAAATGGCGATGTATATATCAATGAACCCATTATGAGCGGAGCACCCCACAATACCCGGTCCCACTAAATATCCATAAACTGGTTCCTGAGCCTGGATTACGGACTGCAGGTGTTGGCTTTGCTTGTTCGAGCATCCAAAATCAAGAGCGCAGTACTTGATCTGCTATATCCCAGGTTTTGTGTGGCTTGTGGCAGAGAAGGCGCTTTTATCTGTTCTGACTGTTACCGTTCGTTGCGAAGAATAGTGCCGCCGGTTTGCCCCCTCTGTGGCAGCCCGCAGGCGAGTGGTTTGCTCTGTTCGCGCTGCGTTGGTTGGTGGGCATCAATAGATGGTATACGCTCGCCCTTCCAGTTCGAGGGTGTGATGCGCAGTGCCATACATCAGCTGAAGTATCGAAACCTCCGTGCTATTGCCAGCACGTTGGCTCATTTCCTCGGCGATTACTACCGGGATGGTCCCATACCCGCCGATGTCCTGGTCCCCGTACCGCTGCACCCGAGAAGGCTGAAGGAACGCGGCTATAACCAGTCTTTGTTGCTGGCCCGGGAGCTATCCAGACTGGTCGGTTTACCGCTGATAAGTAATTGTCTGGTAAGGACAGGAGCGGCTTATTCGCAGGCCAGGACAGAAAATGTTAAGCAGCGTTGGGAAAACGTGGTCGGCGCCTTTTCCTGCCGATACCGGATAATGAAGGGTAGCAGGGTCTT
>JAGYOC010000328.1 GCA_018399795.1 Dehalococcoidales bacterium | reverse complement strand
CCTCTTCTCCCTCCGCCTTCTTCTTCCTGGCCTTCGGTTTCGCTGGCTTCGACTCCGCTTCCGCAGGAGCTTCCTCCACGGCCGCCTCTTCTCCCTCAAGCATTTCTCCCTTGGACGATTCCTCTACCTCTACAGCCTCTTTTTCACCTTCCACCGCAACGGTCTCCTCCATGACCACCTCCTCAACCACCCCAGCTCTCTCTTCCTCTTCTACTTCACGAGAAACCCCGGTTGAAATAACATCTCCGGAAGTTTCTGTAGCCGGAAACTCCTTTTCTACTTCTTCTACCTTAGCTTCGGGCAAAATATCACCCTTGTATATCCAGACTTTGACCCCTATTCTGCCCAGCGTGGTGCGTGCCTCAGTGAAGCCATAGTCAATATCGGCCCGCAACTTATGTAAAGGCACCTGCCCCTGATGCATCACTTCACGGCGGGCAATCTCAACCCCAGCCAGTCGCCCCGAGCAACTGATTCTGATACCCTGTGCTCCAGCCTGAATAGTCCGGAAAATGGCCTGTTTCATCGCCCTCCGATAAGCTACCCGGCGCCCAATTTGTTCCGCCACCGTCATAGCAACCAAATTGGCATCGAGCTCAGGCTGTCTGATTTCCTGAATATTCAGCTGAATCCTGCTTCCGACCAGACTCTCAAGATGCTTCTTCATCTCGTCCACCCGCTGTCCGCCTCTCCCTATAACCACACCCGGACGGGCAGTGTTGATAGTTACAACTATCATATCCTCCTGTCGATCGGTCTCCACCAGAGACACCGCCGCACCGCTATACTTCAACCTGATCGCATCTCTAAGCTTCAGGTCCTCCTGAAGACAATCAACATATCTTCTACCGGAGTACCACTTAGCCTGCCAATCTTTGATATAACCTATCCTGAATCCTATCGGGTGAACCTTACGCCCCAAGGCTTTCCTCCTCCTCGGCAACAATTACGGTGACATGGCTAGAACGCTTAAGAATAGTGGTAGCTCGTCCTCTAGCACGGGGACGATATCGCTTCATTGTCCGCCCCTCATCAACAAATATGCCGACTATCTTGAGTTGCGGCGACATCTGGAAATTGTTCTCCGCATTATATGCCGCCGATTTCACTGTCTTGGCAATGGCACTTGCCTTTGGTGTCGAGGCGAATTTGAGCATGGTCAAGGCTTCGTCCACACTTTTACCCCGTACCGAACTGGCCAGAGGGCGCAGTTTTCGGGGTGATACACGCACATTTTTTGAAACCGCTCTTACTTCCATTACACCATACCCCTGATTATAGGGCTATCTCTTCTTCTGAGTACCTTTTTCTGCCCTGGAAACATGTCCCCGGAAGTTCCGGGTTGCCGCAAATTCACCGAGCTTATGCCCCACCATATTTTCGGTGATAAAAATCGGTACATGTCTCCGTCCGTTATGTACACCAATAGTAAGCCCAACCATTGACGGCACGATGGTGGATGAACGTGCCCATGTCTTGATTACTGCCTTCTGACCCGAGCGGACCAGAGCATCCACCTTTTTCATCAACTTTTCATCTACGGCCGGCCCTTTTTTAATAGACCTCGACATACTTGTTCACCTGTACCTGTTATTTCTTACCTCTGCGCTTTACAATCATCTTATCCGAAGCCTTCGGTTTGCGGGTCCGGTATCCCAGAGCGGGCTTACCCCAGGGCGTTTTCGGCCCAGGCATTCCTACCGGCGACCTTCCCTCACCCCCACCATGGGGATGATCACTCGGATTCATAGCAGAACCCCTCACCTGAGGACGCCTGCCCAGCCACCGCTTACGGCCCGCCTTGCCCAGTTTAATGCCCCTGTGGTCAACATTACCAACCTGCCCGACAGTCGCCATGCAATCAGCGGGCACACGCCTTAGTTCTCCTGACGGCAGCCTGATAAGAACATGCTTTCCCTCTTTCGCCATCAACTGAGCACCGGCTCCTGCACTACGCACCAACTGTGCCCCCCTACCTTTTTTAACTTCGACATTATGTAACATTGTGCCGCTCGGCACCAATTGCATGGGCAGAGCATTACCAGGCTTGATATCGGCATCGGCGCCCGATTTAACAATATCATCCACCTTCAGCTCCATAGGGGCCAGTATGTACCGCTTCTCACCATCAAAATAATAAATCAGGGCAATATTGGCCGAGCGGTTCGGGTCATACTCAATAGCCGCCACTCTCCCCGGTACGCCGGTTTTATCGCGCATAAAATCAATAATACGCAACCTGCGTTTTGCTCCCTGACCCCTTTGCCGAACAGTCATTCTACCTTTGTTGTTACGTCCACCGCTCTTCTTGAGCGGTAAAAGCAGCGACTTTTCCGGCCTGGATTTGGTTATCTCTTCAAAAGTAGAACTGCTGGCACGCCTTCTGCCCGGTGAGGTCGGACGATATACTTTCAGTGCCACTCAATCTCCTCCTTTATCAAACACCCTCGAAAAATTGAATATTGTCGCCCTGCTGCAGGGTAACTATCGCCTTTTTCCAAGACCTTGTCAGCACCCTGCGCCGCCCGACTATTCTACTTTTACCGCTTACCGATATCATATTAACAGCAGTTACCTTAACCTTGAATGTCTTTTCCACCGCTTCCTTCACCTGCTGCTTGTTGGCCTTACCAGCCACCTCAAAAGCATATTTACCCAGTGTCTGAAGCTCAGTATTCTTTTCAGTTATCAGCGGACGGCATAATACCTGATACGGATGCACCGTTTCCTCCTTGTGATAAACGCTTGCCCCACAATCGCTCTATCTTACGCACGGCGGGTTCGGTTATCATAAGCTCTTTCTTGGAGAGTATATCCACCACATTGAGCAACTCCGCCGGTAGCGTTTTTACTCCATCCAGATTACGGGCCGATTTAACGATATTACTCTCTGGCCCATCCAATACCAGTAATACCGATGAAGGCATTTGCATCGCTTCCATAATGCGCACTATTTCCCTGGTCTTGGGCTCATCGAGGCTGAATTTTTCCAGCACCTTAACTCTACCATCTTTTGCGCGCGCCGAAAGCATACTCCGCAGGGCCATTCGACGCATCTTTTTCGGTAGCGATTGCCGGTAATCCCTCGGCTTGGGCCCGAAAGTAACGCCACCACCCCGCCGCAGAGGCGACCGTCGGCTACCAGCTCGAGCAAAACCGGTATGTTTCTGCCGGAATATTTTATGACTGGTACCCGACACTTCGCTACGCGTCCTGGCACTCGCCGTTCCCTGACGAGCATTCGCTTGCTGTCGTACCATAGCCTGATGTATAAGAGCTTCGTTATACGGCGCCGCAAACACCTCGTCACTTACATCGATGTTTCTGACTATCTCACCACTTACATTGTAGACAGGAAATTGCATGAAGCTAAACCCTTCCACCAGACTTTCTTATTAAAAGCATGCCGTTGCGTGCACCAGGCACAGCCCCTTTAACCAACAGCAGATTACTCTCCTGATCAGACTGAAAAACCTCCAGCTTACGCACAGTAACACGCCTGTTTCCCATGTGACCAGCCATTTTTTTCCCCTTCAACACTCTGCCTGGAGTAGTCATTGCCCCGATAGAGCCCGGGTGGCGCAACCGGTCTGACTGACCATGTGTCTTCGGCCCTCCAGCAAAACCATGCCTTTTTACAACACCTGCGAAACCTTTGCCCTTGGATACACCGGTAACATCAATCAGGTCACCGGCCTGAAACAGGCTGGCATCTATTTTATCGCCCACCTGAATTCCTTCAATATCATTGCTCCTGAACTCTCTAAGATATCTGAACTTACCCAGGTCTCTACTATGACCTTGCTGTGCAGAGCTTATTTTTTTCGCCTGCCCATAACCCAGTTGAAGAGCGCTATATCCCTCATTCTCCTCTGTTTTTATCTGAACCACTGTACAGGGCCCGGCCTCAATAGCTGTAACCGGCTCTACACTTCCGTTATCTCTGAATATCTGGGTCATACCCAGCTTCTTCCCAATAATACCTTTCGCCATATTATCAATAATCCTGGATAATTATTTACTACCGATTTTCTTTTTATAACCTGATATCTATATCGACCCCTGAAGGCAAACTCAGCTTGGTCAGGGCATCAATCGTTTTCGATGTCGTCTCGATAATATCAATCAGCCTTTTATGTGTCCGTATCTCAAACTGCTCCTGGGAGTCCTTATCGGTAAATGTAGAGCGAATAACACTGAATTTCTCGACACGAGTAGGCAGTGGTAAGGGACCGCTAACAACTGCCCCGGTACGCTCTACCGCTTCGACTATCTGCGAGGCAGACAGGTCAAGTATCTTATGATCGAACCCCTTCAATTTGATACGAATCTTCTGTTTGGGCATGGGAAAAACACCCCGGATATTTTATTCAGTTTTGTATTTTTTCTTCCAGCACATACCACCCCACCACATTGCAATTGAGAACTTTCATTTCAGTTATGGCTTATCTATTCCCTTCCCGATGTTCTAACCTTTTCCATCAATTCCAACGGAAGTCTTTCATAACGCTCGAAACGCATCGAATAGGTAGCCCTGCCCTGGGTTAACGACCTCAGTGTCGAGGCATAACCAAACACTTCCGCCAGTGGTATCAATGTACGTATAGTACTTACATCATTATCTGTATCTATAGATTCGATATGACCGCGCCTTGAATTGATATCGCCGATAATATCGCCCAAAAATTCCTCAGGAGAACTTACCTCCAGCTTCATAATCGGTTCAAGTAATATGGGTTTCGCTCTGTTGACGCAATTCTTCAAAGCTATCGAACCCGCCATTTTAAAGGCCATATCCGAAGAATCAACCTCATGGAAGCTGCCGTCATAGAGGGTTACCTTGATATCGGTTATCGGGTAACCCGCAAATACACCGGTCTCGATAGCCTCCTTTACTCCAGCCTCCACAGCCGATATGTAATTTTTCGGTATCACACCGTTCTTGATCTGGTCCACAAAGCTGAACCCGCTGCCGCGCTCTGCCGGTTCGACATCAAGCCAGGCATGGCCATACTGGCCACGACCACCACTCTGCCTGATAAACCTACCCTCTGCCCTGGCCGGCACGGATATGGATTCCTTATAGGAAACCCATGGCCTCCCTACCTTGGCCCCTACCTTGAACTCGCTGAACAACCTGCCTACGACTACCTCCAGATGGAGTTCTCCCATACCCGAAATAACGGTCTGTCCCGTTTCTTCATTGTAGTTAACCTTAAAGGTCGGGTCCTCCTCGGCCAGCTTGTTCAAAGCCTCCCCGATTTTATCCTGGTCAGCCCGACTCTTGGGTTCAATGGCCACCGACACCACCGGCTCTGGA
>JAGYOC010000327.1 GCA_018399795.1 Dehalococcoidales bacterium | reverse complement strand
TAGGCTGAGCAGCAGCCAGGAGGCTGGCGGTATGACCCTGTCCGGGGTTCCATATGCATACCCGGGTAAACGGGTCGGCAGGCTTCAAACAGCGATATGCGGACAGGGTTTGGTATGGGATCGAGTCGAAATCGGCAAGTCCCCATACCGTATCGAGAGAGTAACAGAGGTCAGCATACTCAAATTTTGCACTTGTTCTAAAATAGGCCGGCGGAAGCTCTTCTGCCGGCGGAAGCTCTTCTGCCGGCGACAGTTCTTCCTCCGGCAGATCAGGTTGTGCCGGTGTAAAGTAAAACACACTATGGCCTGAGCTCTGCTCCTGGTACAGTATCCGGGCGTCTAATTCTGCAAGGGTCTGTTGGGTGTAGTCGGCCAGGGGGTTTACCACTACGATTGCCGAGAGCGTGCCATGGATGAGCATACTCCTGTACATCTGCCGCAGTACCGGCTCGCCTACTTTAGCAGGGATATTTGAAATGACAAGGTCAAAATGCTGTCCCCGCAGGCCTTGAAAGGCCAGTCCTCCGACGACCCGAACTCCCTCTGCAGAGTTTTTCCGTGCGTTGTACCGGCTGAACGCAAGGGCTAAGGCATCCCGATCCTGCATGGTTACTTGCAGATGGGGATAGCTCCTCTGCAGAGACACTCCAAGAGTACCGATACCACAGCCAATATCCAGCACCTGTTGAATTGAACTGAAATCAATATTTTTCTGCACTGTCTTTAACAGAAACCGGCTGCCCTTATCAATTTCATAACTGCTGAAGAGTGCCTGGGAGAGTACAAAAGAGAGGTTTCCTTCGGCGCAGCGAAGGGAAACCTCTTTGTTGCTGTAATGGGAAATTAATGATTCCATCCTATGATTGGGAACCTACTGATTTACCCGCTCTACGTACTCTCTTGTTTCGGTATTTACCATAATACGTTCGCCCTCTTTAATGAAGATAGGCACTTTTACCTTTAGGCCAGTCTCCACTTCAACGGTTTTGGTCGCACCGGTTACCGTGTCGCCTTTAATCGCATCCTCTGCTTTGGTGACGGTGTACACAATTTTAAAGGGGAGTTTAATATCCAGGGGGCGATCCTCCCACATTATCAGGGTGTATGTATCTCCCTCTTTCATTAGTTCCCGGTATTCGGGAAAGGTTTTGGCGGGAATCTCGAACTGTTCGTAGGTTTCCAAATCCATGAAGTGGTAGCTAGTATCATCGGCATAGAGGTACTGACTATCCTTATCTTCAACTAAAATCTCTTCTACTTGATCCTGGGTTTTCATCGTTTCGCGTAAAACTTGACCACTGGTGGGATTCTTCAGCTTGGCCCTTACAAAGGCGGACCCTTTTCCGGGTTTCACGAACTCC
>JAGYOC010000326.1 GCA_018399795.1 Dehalococcoidales bacterium | reverse complement strand
TTTGACCGCACCATAGACGTTCATATCCTCAACCTGCGCCGCAAATTGAACACTACGGACAATCACTCCGTAGGGATAAAAACGGTATACGGTGCGGGCTACAAGTTTACCGCGGAGACGAGATGATACACAGCCTGAGGTTCCGGCTCATAATCGCCTTTGTCGCGGTGATACTGGTGGCCATTGGTTCGATATCCATCTTTCTCAACCAGAGGGCTATAAGCGAAATCCGGCGCTTCGAGGAACGAAGGGAGCAGGTACTTGCCGGCCGGCTGGCGTTAGAGCTGTCCCGTTACCACCATAAGACGGGTGGATGGGAAGGTATTCAGTCCTTTGTAGAGAAGGGTGGAGGCCTCTTCGAACGCAGGATTGTGCTCACCGATGATGGCGGCGTTGTGGTTGCCGATTCGGAAGGGGAGCTCCTGGGGGAAGAGTACCACCCGGATATGCCGGGCACGGTCATCTCACCTGGATGGTCAAAAGAAGAGCTCGGCGTATTATACCTGGACCCACTATCGTCATCGGACCCCATTTCAGTTATGCGGCTATCCGGTCCGATAGTCCGCTATATCCTCTGGGGAGGCCTGATTGCGGGGGGTATTGCTCTTGCCATCACCTTCCTCCTCTCGCGGCGGATATTGAAGCCGGTAAACACCCTTACCCGGGCTGCCCGGAGGCTGGGTAAGGGTGACCTCACCCAGCGGGTGAGCATCGATGACCGGGGCGAGGTTGGAGAACTGGCGCGGGCATTCAATTCCATGGCAGGGGAACTGGAGCGTAACCTGCAACTACAGCAGAATATGGTGGCCGATGTCGCCCACGAATTGAGGACTCCGCTCTCCAATCTGAAGGGGTATCTGGAGGCGATAGGTGATGGTGTGATAGAGCCGGACGCAGATACTATCTGCTCGCTCAGTGAAGAGGTTGCTCTCCTTTCCCGTCTGGTATCTGATCTTCACGAGCTCAGCCTTGCCGAGGTGGGAAAACTTAAGCTGAACAGAACCAGCCAGGATGTAGCCGGCCTGGTTGGGGATGCCGTGGCGGGCATTCGGGGTAAGGCGGTGGCCAGAGGGTTATCCATATCCGCCAGCATTCCTGCCGATTTGCCGGAGGTGGATGTCGACCCATATCGAATCGGCCAGGTACTGCGTAATCTGCTGGAGAATGCCATAGCTCATACCGGGGAAGGCGGCGTCATTACGGTTGGAGCCGAACAGGAGGGTGACGGGGTGGAGATTTCCGTGACCGATACCGGTGAGGGAATACCGGCTGATGAACTGCCCAACATATTCGAGCGTTTCTACCGGGTGGACAAGTCCCGTGCCAGGTCTACCGGGGGGAGCGGTCTGGGGCTGACTATCGCCAGGCGCCTGGTGGAAGCCCACGGTGGCCGCATCGAGGCCCGGAGTGAGGTGGGAAGGGGAAGCCGTTTTTCCTTCACTCTTCCCGTCGTAGGGTAGTAAATTATGGCCTTGCTGTATCGTTTGAGCCCGTTTTTACCTGCCGGTTAATTGCTTTCTTCAGGGGTGACAGGTCCTCGGCTATGATGGATAGCGCCTTGGGCCCTCTTCTCTGCAGCTTTCCCGTTACCACCAGCCAACCCTCGCGGAAGAGGACCTGCCCGCACTTCTCCTGCACATCACCGAACACGGTGATATCGGCAATGCCCGTCCCGTCCTCCATTATCACATAGACCACCCGGTTGCCGTTTCTGGTCGGTGGTGTCTGGTAACGGATGACCGAGCCGGCGAGCTTCACGGTGCTGCCGGTAGCGGCAGAGGGCAGGTCCTTCATCCTGGTGAAGCTCTCATCGAGGGGAACGAAGTCAAGGGGGTGAGCCGACAGGTCCAGGGAAAGCAGTTTCCTTTCCTTGCAGAGCTCGTAGGTGCCGGTGCTCGATCTCACGGCGTTGACCCGCAGGAAACAGCGGACCGTCTCTCCATGCCACCACTCGGCGGGTTCCCGCCACCAGGAGAGGATGTTCCTGACCCGGTAGAGGCGCCTCCGCCATATGAAGGACATTTTGCTGCGGTTGCCGTTTATGCGGACCTGAACCGGCTCCATAACGAGTTTCGACATCATATAGCTCCCCGATAGAAGGGTTTCTATTATAATAGAACTAATGTTCTACTGTCAATAGTTCGTTGCCCCCGATTTGCTTTTTGGCTGCGATATGAGACTGTCCTTTTGCCGGAGTGCCATGCTATCGTATAATTATCCGGGGGTGCCAGATGTCTTTTCCTGACGGGATCTATATAGGCACATCCGGGTGGTCTTACCCTCGGGGTGAAGGTACCTGGAAGGGCCACTTCTACCCTTCCGGTAAGGTAAACGAGCTTGAGTACTACAGCCAGTTCTTCAATACGGTCGAGGTTAACAGCTCCTTCTATCGGCCGCCCAATCCCGGTTATGTTTACAACTGGGTGCGCCGGGTGCCCCCGGGATTCCTGTTTACCGTCAAGCTATGGCAGAAGTTTACCCACCCCAGGATGTATGAGGAAGCCACCGGTGAGGAGGCGGCGATATCCCATGACGACGTGGAGACATTCAGGCGCAGCAT
>JAGYOC010000325.1 GCA_018399795.1 Dehalococcoidales bacterium | reverse complement strand
TACGGAGGGTATCTATGAGGTTGGTGGACCTGATGAGAATTCCCCTGTTGTTCTTACCTGCAATTTCTCCCTGACCTATTTTATTGTTTCCGGTGAGATAGAGAACAGCCGGGTGCCTAGCTATCTTTTGGTGATGGATACCGAAGGCCTCTCCGTTCTCACGGCTTGGGCGGCAGGAAAGTTCAGTGCCGATGTTATCGGGGCGTTTGTCAAGAAATGCGGTATTGGTGACCGGGTAAAACACAAGAAGTTGATTATACCCGGCTATATCGCCATTGAGAGCGGTGGTCTGGAAGAGGAACTACCCGGGTGGGAAATACAGATCGGTCCACGTGAAGGGGCTCATATTCCGGCCTATCTCAAGGGCTGGCAGTGATAAGGAGGGAAACAGTGATTCTTATCGGCGAAAATATCAATGTCATATCGAAGACTTTTGGCCCGGCATTCAAGTCAAGAGATGCTGGGCCGGTGCTGGATATGGCCCGGGCGGAAATCGAGGCGGGTATGGATTACCTGGACCTCAATATCGGCCCTGCCCGCAAGGCAGGTGATGAACTCATGGAGTGGGTGGTGCGAACTGTCCGTGAAGTCACCGATAAACCACTTTCTCTGGATACGACAAATCTGGCGGCGCTTGAAGCCGGGTTGAAAAATCACGGCGAAGGCAGGGCCCTGATAAATTCGGTATCCCTCGATCGTATGGCGGAAGGGTTACCACTGGTAAAGAAATATGGCTGTGATATGATAGGCCTTTTATGGGGGAGAGATGGAATGCCCCGTGATTCTGCTGAGCGAGGGATGATTGCGGCGGAGCTTGTTTATCAGGCGAACGAAATGGGCATACCCAACGAGAGAATCTGGTTTGATCCTATTGTAACGCCGGTAAGTAATGTCGATACCAACCAGGTACAGCCCTGTCTGGAGTTTATGAGCATGCTTCAGGATATTGCCCCGGGATGTAAGTCCACGGTGGGTTTATCCAATATATCCAATGGTACACCCAATGAGCTCAGACCCTATCTCAACAGGACCTATTTGATGATGTTGATGAAATACGGACTGGATTCGGCAATAGTGGATGCCTTTGACTCAGAACTGGTCAATATTGCCAGGGGCAAGCGGCCGGAGCTGGTCGATCTGGTACACCGCGTTATGGACGGTGAAAATCCTGCCCCCGGTTCCTTAGATAAAGAAGATGCCAAATATGTAAAAACGGTCAGGGTTCTAAAAGGGGAATCGCTGTATTCCCATTCCTGGCTGAATCTTTAACCACCGGTTTGGTTTGGAATAGCCTGTTCTAAATCAATAGCCTCAATAACCGGTGGTAAATAAGGATGATGGCGGGAATCTAACCCTGGGGTATCTTCTCCGGGTGTGTCTGTGTTATTATAGTAGTGGCCATTTTAATTGAATGACCTAAATTCGCGTAGAAATTCAAAAAACATATATAAGGAGGAATGAAAATTGAGTGTATTGAGGTCGCAGCTGGAGGCAGGTAAATTCACGGTTACTGCCGAAATAGGTCCATTGAAGGGGACTGATACCAGTGAGATATGGGAAGTAGCAGAGATTCTTAAGGATACCAGCGTGGCTGCTGCCAATGTTACTGACCAGCAGAGTGCCGTGATGAGGCTCGGCGCGCTTGCTACCTGCCATCTGGCGCTGGATGCGGGTTTGGAAACCATATACCAGGTTGTTACCCGTGACAGGAACAGGATAGCACTGGAATCGGATTTGCTGAGTGCATCTGTTCTTGGTCTGGAGAATGTTCTGGCGATTACTGGTGACCTGCCGGCGTTGGGTGACCACCCGCAGGCAAAACTGGTCTATGATGTGGATTCGGTTCAACTCCTTGAGATGATAAAGACCCTGAACGGCGGCCACGATATGGTGGGCAACGAGCTTAAGGGCGTACCAAACCTGTATGCCGGAGCTGTGGTTACTCCCTGTTCTGATACCGAGCCGTCCTATGAGATGCAGATTATCAAGATGATCAAGAAGATTGAGGCGGGGGCTAAATTCTTTCAAACCCAGGCTGTCTTTGATGCCAGCATGTTTGAAAGGTTTATGAAGAGACTGGATAAGGAGGGAATCAAGGTCCCGGTTCTGGTAGGCTTGATACCACTTAAGAATGCTGGTATGGCCAAGTTTATGAACAAGAATGTCTCCGGTGTTTTTGTCCCTCAGGATATTATTGACCGCATGAAAAATACTGATGATAAACCCAAAACATCGATAGAGATAACCGGAGAACTGATGAAAGATATGAAGGATATGTGTCAGGGGGCTCACCTGATGACACTGGGCTGGGATAAGTACATTCCAGCAATTCTGGAAGCATCCGGAATGTAAACAATTTGTATCCTCATACTATTTAAGGACCGTGTATGAGTGGAAGGTTGCCATACGAGGTGGGTACCTTCCACTCTTTTTGGGAATGGAAAGCAGTAACTTAGATATACCATCACAAAGAAACTATGAGTACGGTTATGAAGCCGCCTATAAGATTGCGGCGGATAAACTGAGCAGAAGCGATATTCCCCGTCTCTGCGTTAACAGTGGCGCTCGATATATGGAAGGGGATAACCTGATACTGCTTGACTACCTCAACCGGCCGCACCAGATAAAACTTCCGTGTGCCGAGATAGCCCTTTTGGGCAGCGAAGAACCGGTGCCAATCAGAGAACAGGTGCTTATACTCCACTACTTGACCGGGGCCAGGGGGGCTCCGACCGAAGGAAAGATGATAGCATTCAAAGAAATACCGGAAGGCAATATCTATTATCCTACCTTTTCCAAAAGAGCTATAGAGCCGGTTCAGGACTATTTTGGCCCGTCGCCGTCACGTCTGTTAGATGCGGCTGCCAACATGGGTGGGAAAAAGGTGGAATACGGGGATGTAGCGGTGAACATCAGAGCCTTCCCTTTTGTGAAACCGACTCTGATAGTATGGGGGGGTGATGAAGAGTTCACCCCATCAGCGAATATACTCTTCGATGCCAGCATTACCCGCTATCTGACCACTGAAGATATTGTGGTTCTCTGTGAGACCGTGGTATGGAAGCTGGTCAGATACTCGAGTAACCAGTAGCATTTACGGCATTTACGATAGTTTAGTGTTTCCCGTTCCTCTCCACTCTCACCGCACATACCTTATATTCCGGTATCTTTGCTACCGGGTCCAAAACCGGGTTGGTGAGCCGGTTGCCCGGGCTCTCGGCAAAATGGAAGGTCATAAAAACAACACCCGGCGGCGATACCCTGGTTACCCTGGCTCTGGCCGATACCTTGCCTCTTCTCGAGGTAACCTTGACCATATCACCTTCTTCGATACCCAGCCTGAGGGCGTCATTGGGGTTTATCTCCACCAGTTCTTCACCCATTAAATCGTTGAGCCCCGATACCCTGCGACTGACGGTCCCCGTGTGCCAGTGATAGAGGCTTCTTCCGGTGGTAAGAATCAGTGGATATTTCTGGTCGGGGAGCTCCATGGGCGGTTTGTATTCAAGGGGCAGGAACTGACCCTTGCCGCGGCTGAATACCTGGCTGTGGAGGTAGGGAGTTCCCGGGTGGTCTTCGGTTGGACAGGGCCATTGCAAACCGGTCGTTCCTAGACGCTCGTAGCTGATGCCTCCGTAAATCGGTGTAAGCGATGCTATTTCCTCCATAATCTGGCCGGGGTGAATGAAGTCAAATCCCCGGGCTCCCATCTTTTGTGCAATCTGGCAGGTAATCAGCCAATCCGGCTTGGCTTTGCCGGTGGGTTTGGTTATAGCCTTTCTCAGTCGCTGCACCCTTCTTTCTGAATTGGTAAAAGTGCCGTCCTTTTCGGCAAAGCTCGCCGCCGGCAGAATTACGTCGGCAAGCTCTGCTGTCTCGGTGAAAAATATGTCCTGTACCACTAGAAATTCCAGCTTGGACAGGGCTTCTCTGGCATGGTCTATGTCGGGCTCACTTAAAGCGGGGTTCTCGCCCATAATGTATGCTGCCTTTATCTTTTTCTGGTCGGCTGCAGGAATCATCTCGGTGATTTTGAGGCCCGGCTCCGGGGAAAGGGGAACACCCCAGGCATTCTCGAATTTTTCTCGTATGGCAGGTATCGTTACCGACTGATAGCCAGGATAGACATTGGGCAGTGCGCCCAAGTCACAGGCGCCCTGAACATTGTTCTGCCCGCGGAGCGGGTTTACCCCGGTAGAGGGCTTGCCCACATTTCCCGTGAGCATGGCCAGATTGGCCGTGGCGATTACATTATCTGTACCGTGAGAATGCTGGGTGATACCCATCGCATAAAGGATGGTTGAAGGCCTGTCCTGGGCGAATATTCTAGCTGCAGCCGCTATTTTTTCCGCGGGTACGCCGGTAATGTCTGCCACGGTATCGGGGCTGAAATTATCCAGCGAACGCCTGAAATCCTCGAAACCCTCGCACCTTTCTGCGATGAAGCCGCCGTCCTCCAGTTTTTCATCGACTATTACTCTCATCATCCCCATAAGAAGAGCGACATCGGTACCGGGCTGGTGCTGCAGCCATATTTCGGCATAACGGCAGAGGTCGATTTCCCGTGGGTTGGCTACAATCAGCCTTCCTCCCTTACGTATGGCCTTTATGACTTCGAGAGCGATTACCGGGTGGGCTGAAGTGGTATTGGTACCGATGGCCAGGATTGAGGCGGCGTCACCTATCTCGCCTATTGAATTGGTCATAGCACCGCTGCCGAAGCTCTGTACCAGGCCGGCAACAGTGGGGGCATGGCATAGACGCGCGCAGTGGTCAACATTATTGGTGCCCAGTACGGCCCGGGCCATTTTCTGGACGAGGTAATTCTCCTCATTGGTGCACTTGGCTGAGGAAAAAACTGCCATTTCGTCACTCTTATAGCTGCTCAGCTTGTGGGCGACGATATCCAGCGCCTCATCCCATTCAACCGGGACAAAATGACCATGCCTTTTCACCAGGGGTTCGGTAAGACGATTTGGGTGATGGGTGAAGTCAAGGCCGAATTTGCCCTTGACACAGGCCTGTCCATGATTCGAAGGCCCCTCCGGGTCTGGTACCACCCGGGTAATTCTGTCGCCTTGAATCTCGAGATTTAGCTGGCAGCCGACTCCACAGTAGGGGCAGATGGTGGTCACCGTCCGATCTGGTACCACCTTTTGTGATATGGACCTCTCTACCAGTGCTCCGGTAGGACAGGAGTCCACACAGGCTCCACAGAACTGACATTCAGCTTCTTCCAGTGTCTTTTCATTGGGTGCGGAGATGACGTAGCAGCGCATACAGCGTTGTGCCTCGGCAACAGCGTCGTCCCTGTTCCAGGGCTGCTCGACCTCATCGAACCCCTTAATGCTGGCTTTGGGAGAAAGGAAAGATGTTACCGCCTTTTTGGCTTCGGGGACGTTGTCTCCCGGTAGGGAGTTGGCTTCTTCGGGCGGGACCAGTGATTCGGCGATATCGCCGCTGCCACCGAGGTACCGATCGATTGCCTTGGCTGCTCTTCGAGCTGAATCTATTGCCTCTATCACGGATGCGGGACCGCTTACGCAATCACCTGCCGAAAAAACTCCCTCCCGGCTGGTCATCATTTCGGCGGATACCGTCAATACATTCCCCTTTCCCTGTTCGACCTTTATTTGGGGGGGGACCTCGGGCCGCTGGCCGATGGCAACGATAAGGGTGTCCAGATCGGTACTGAATTCGCTACCTTCAATAGGAACGGGGCGAGCCCTTCCGCTGGCATCCGGCTCTCCCAATTTCATGCGGCGGCACTCCAGGCTTAGTTTTCCGTTATTCTGGATAACCCTCGATGGGGCAACCAGGTAATCAACCTCCACACCTTCTTGGATGGCGGCATCAACCTCTTCAGGGGATGCGGGCATCTCGTTACGGGTACGCCGGTAGAAGATGGTAACCTTCCTGGCACCGAAGCGGAGAGACATCCGTGCTGCATCTATGGCAACGTTTCCCCCGCCGACAATACCTACCTGCTCGCCGACTTCGACCCGTTCTCCCAGATTGCCACGGCGCAGAAATTCCACCGCTCCGATAATACCTTCCAGGTCCTCGCCATCGATGCCCAGCTGAATTTCCTGATGGGCACCGATCCCGAGGAAGATGGCATCATATCCCTGTCCGAAGAGCGAGTCGATTGATTCCACCGGCTGGTTCAACCTGATTTCGACACCGGTGTTCTTTATTTCGTCTATTTCCTTATCGAGGACATCGCGGGGCAGACGGTACTCCGGGATACCGGCCAGCATCATTCCCCCCGGTTTGGGCAGAGCTTCGAAAACAGTGGCCCGGTGCCCGAGCTTGGCGAGATAAAAGGCCGCCGTCAGGCCGGCTGGCCCCGAACCGACTATCGCCACGCTCTTCCCGCTCGGGGAAAGTTTCCAGGACTGTTTTTTCCACGAATCGTTGCCGTTATCGGCGGCAAAGCGCTTTAGCATGCGTATCTGTAAGGGGTCGTCCACCTCGGTTCCCCTCTGGCAGGATTGCTCGCAGGGATGGATGCAGACTCTACCCAGGACACCCGGGAATGGCACCTTCTCCCGTATCACTGCCAGAGCAGCCCCGAATCTTCCTCTCCCGATAAGGCGGATGTAACGGGGTATATCGATACCTGCCGGGCAGGCGCGATGACAGGGAAAGGCGAATTCAATCGCTCGCCTGCCCCTGATATCATCGCAGACACGTACGCATCTTTCGCAGAGAATGCACTTGTTGTTGTCACGGTTGAAGAAAGGGCCATCTTCTGTAACGGCCAGCTTTTTGGTAAGGGGGTTCGGTAGTTCCTCCACACCGACGTGGTTAATCACATTCTGTAATTCGCAGATTCCATTACTCGGGAAGAGATTACAGCGCTCCGCTATGGCATCACTCAGCTGGATATCAGGTGGCCCGGATTTATCCTGCTCCTGATATTCACGGCAGGCTTCCGGATAACGGTACAGAATATCGGTAAGCTTCTTTTTTCTTAACTTCCGTACCTTCGGAGTCTCTGTTTCGACCTTCATCCCCTCGGCTACGCGGGTGGTACAGGAAAGGGCTATTTCTCCATTTGCCTCGACGGCACAGAGCTGGCAGGCCATATCGGGCACTACTTCCGGTAGAGGTCTCAGACTTGGATAATAACACAGGCTTGGGATATAGACACCGCAGCTTTTGGCCGCTTCCAGAATGCTTTGCCCCTCTTCTACCTTGACATTTTTACCATTTATGCTAAGGTTTATTGTACCCATAACATCACCTCAAAAAAGATAATAAATGATGGCTTGTAGTGTAATGGTGCTATCTTAACCGGTCTCTAAACTGGAAGTCGTTTAAAAAGTTAGCCCATTATAATTGCTGATCGGCCAATATGCAAACACCAGAGGCCATCCATTATGGTAGGAGTCCTTAAAAATTTCCGGCAAAAAGCGTGAGTAAAAAGGTGCAGTAGGAGGTTCGCTGATGGTCATTGCTGAGATATCCGTGGTGCCTGTGGGCACGGTTACGCCCTCCGTAAGCCAGTATGTGGTCAGGGCGGTAGGTGTTCTTGAACGGAGGCCTGAGTTGAATTATACCCTTACCGGAATGGGGACCATAATTGAGGGCGAACTCAAGGATGTGATGGACGCCTGCAGAGAGATGCATGAATCGGTTTTCGGTGAGGGGGTGCAAAGAGTGGTAACCACCATTAGAATTGATGACCGCCGCGATAGAAATTCTTCTGCCGAGGGTAAGATTCAGGCTGTATCGAAGAAGATGGGATGACTTCCGTAGTCTCGGACAGCCCGATAGTATTACATCTTGTTGACAGGCAATGATGATTAACCTATCATAAAAATGCCGGCGGGTATACTTTAATGAGTGTTGTAAGGTTTCGCCTCCGGTTCCGTGTTAAAATTTCGGTATCTTCATATTATCGCCGATGAGAATCTTGAGTTTGGTGAAGCTTATTATACAGAACATTTAAAGACCTGTATGGTCTTGACTTGAGTAGCGCAGCTTGATTCAACTGTTCTTTTGTATTTAGAAAATATCTTCAGGATGTGATAATGGCGACAGATAACCAGGATGTAAAGTATCCAGCCCAGTATGAAGCCGAGGTTTTGCTCAGGGACGGAATGCGCCTGATGCTCAGGCCGATACGGAGGGATGATGTCGAGGAGTGGCTTTCCTTTATTTCCCGGCTCAGTGACCGGACCAAGTATCTTCGTTTTCATCATGTGCCTACGCTGGGGAGAGAGGACGCCGTTCGTTTCTGTACGGTTGATTACCAAAATACCTTTGCTTTTGTTGCCGAGAAAGTACAGCGAAACCGCAAGGAGATCATAGCTATCGGGCGGTACTATCGTTTGCCGAATAAAACATCTGCCGAGGTAGCCTTTGTTATTGAAGATAGCTACCATGGCCTTGGTATTGGAACCAGGCTTGTGGAATGGCTTGCCAATGTGGCTCGTGACAACGGTATCACTGATTTTGAAGCGGATGTTCTGATGGAAAACGACGAGATGATGACGGTTTTCCGTGATTACGGTTTCCATATCACCAGTTACCTTGAGGAAGGTGTTTACCACATCAGCTTTCCCATCGCCAGAACCAGAATGGTAGCCAGGAAGGAGGAAGAAAGGGCCCGTATTTCAACGCTGGCTTCCATGCGCTATGTCCTTTCCCCCCGTTCCATTGCGGTAATCGGGGCTTCGAGGAGACCGGGTACCATCGGGCAGCTTCTCTTCGAGTGTGTTATGCAGAACCGTTTCTCCGGTGTGGTTTATCCGATTAATCCCAAGGCGGAGTCTGTGATGTCGGTGAAGGCCTATCCCTCGGTTCTCGATGTTCCCGGCAACATTGACCTGGCGATAGTAGCTGTTCCGGCAGAACTGGTAATAAAGGTCGTCGATGAATGCGGTCATAAAGGGGTGCGTGCGGTAATCGTTATATCGGATGGCTTCAGTGAAAGCGGATCAGAGGGGAAAACCCGCGAGCGTGAACTCCGCTCGGTGACCCTGGGGTACGGGATGCGCCTGGTAGGGCCCAACTGTATGGGCGTGATCAATACCGACCCCGAGGTAAGTATGAACGCCAGCTTTTCACCGATATTTCCAACGCATGGCAATGTGGCTTTTCTCTCTCAGAGTGGAGCAATGGGGCTGGCCATTCTGGACTATGCGCGGAGCATAGATATGGGAATTTCGGGCTTTGCCAGTGTCGGTAACCGCGCCGATATATCAGCCAATGATTTCCTCCATTACTGGGAGCAGGACTGCTCAACCAGGGTTCTATTGCTCTATCTGGAGTCCTTCGGTAATCCGCGGAGTTTTGGACGCATAGCCCGCAGAGTTTCCGCTTCCAAGCCGATAGCCGCGGTTAAGAGTGGACGTTCTGCTGCCGGTTCCAGGGCTGCTTCCTCCCATACCGGGGCTATGGCTTCCTCGGATGTGGCCTCTGAGGCGCTTTTCCGGCAGGCTGGTATTATACGTGTCAATACCATGGGAGAGCTTTTCGACGTGGCCACTCTGCTTTCCGGACAGCCGGTGGCCAAGGGCCGCAGGGTCTTTGTAGTTACCAATGGTGGTGGTCCGGGTATTCTGGCTGCCGATGCCTGTGAGCAATATGGTCTGAAACTGCCTCCGCTCGGTGAAGACACAAAGAAAAAATTGAGAACCGTTTTGAGAAGGGATATTCCCCTCAACAATCCTCTCGATACCACCGCCGGGGCTACAGGCAAAGAATTTGAGGGTATTCTGGAAACACTGGCTCGAGATAAGGAAAACGACGCGGTCATCGCCATATTTATGCCTCCCATATTTATTGATCCCAACGAGATGGAAAATGCGGTTAAAAAAGTACTGTCACTATTTCGGAAAAAGGGTAAACCGCTACTCGTCTGCGCCATGAGACAGCAGGGGGTTAAGGAGAAGCTGGGTTCCGATGATTTTTTCGTACCCCGCTATTCTTTTCCTGAAGATGCCGTGCTCGCTCTGTCCAGGTCGATTGAATATGGCGAATGGGTAAAGCGCCCCAAGGGCAAGCTGGTCAGCTTTACCGGTTTGAAACGGAGGCGGGCAAGGAAGATAGTCGAGTCCGCTTTAACCAGTACCACCAGAAGGCCGCTCTGGATGTCTTCGGGTGATATGAGGGAATTGCTCTCCTGCTACGGAATCCGTGTTGCCGAGTCCGGGGTGGCCGCTACAGAGTCGGAGGCGGGCGACCTGGCTTCGAAAATAGGTTTTCCGGTTGTTGTGAAGCTGGCTTCGGATACGATTACCCATAAAACCGATGTTGGCGGTGTGGTGCTCAACCTCAAGTCGGCCGAGGATGTGGAGCATGCGTTTTCCGATATAAAGTCCAAACTGGTCGATATCGGCCGTGAAGATGAGATGAAGGGTGTTGTGGTACAGAAAATGGTCAAGGGGGGGATTGAGGCCATCGTAGGGGTAACACAGGACCCGCTTTTCGGCCCCCTCATAATGTTCGGCGTGGGGGGGATACATGCTGAACTGCTCAACGACGTTGTGGTAAAACTTCACCCTCTGACCGATCGTGATGCCAGAGATTTAGTCGGGTCGGTCAGGATGGCCAAGCTTTTTTCCGGATTAAGGGGCACTCCTCCCAGCGACACGCAATCCCTGGAAGAACTCCTGCTCCGTATCTCAGCACTGGTCGAGGATATCCCGGAGCTTGCCGAAATGGACCTCAACCCGGTAAAGGTTATGGCACAGGGCAAGGGATACTGGGTGGTCGACGCCCGTGCTACCCTGAAATAGCGGTTTACTCGCTG
>JAGYOC010000324.1 GCA_018399795.1 Dehalococcoidales bacterium | reverse complement strand
ATAATCGCTGAAATCGGCGATGAGACCTTTACCGACCGCTTCTATGCCGATTTGCAGGACTTTGCCGCTTCATGGGAAGGTCCTGAAACTGTCCATATTGCCGGGCGTCCGGTGGTCGAAGGTGAGCTTACTAAGCTTGGGCCACAGGATATGGCTCGTATGGCTCCCCTCGTACTCCTGGTTATGACTTTACTGCTGCTCGTCTTACTGCGCAGCGTGCGCAATACCATCATCAACTTGCTGATAGTGCTGTTCGGATCACTCACTGCCTTTGGACTGATGACTTTACTTAATATTCCGATCTACACTCTCAGTACTATGATACCGGTCATGCTTACCGCCATAGGAGTAGCTGACGGTATCCATATGCACAACTCAATTGTTCATATTGTACAGAGGGAACCGGATATATCCCGGGCGAACTTGGTAGAGAAAACCATGGTGGCGATGGTTCGCCCCGTTACAATGACCTCCATCACTACGGCAGTTGGTTTTTTAGCCTTGCTCACCAGTGATGTTCTTCCAGTACGCTATTTCGGTTTGTTTACGGCATTAGGAATCATGATGGAGATGTTAATGGCTCTCATCCTGTTTCCCGCCTCAATCTATTTTTTCGGGCCGCCAAAACAGGCGCTGCAATCAAAAAAGGCTGAAGCAAGTAAGCAAAGAATAATCAACGAGACTAAAGGTGTTCAAAATGATACGGAACTGAAAAAGCATGAGCAGCAAGAAGCGCAAAACAGATTCAGCGGCCGTTTCGGCGCAAAACTCCTTGCTCATCCAAAACTGGTAGTAACTATTTCCATACTTGCTGTTGCGTGTGCTCTGCTGGGAACCACACGGGTATGGATAGATACCAGTTTCCTGGCCAACTTCGAGGACGACAGTCAGGTGGTGAAGACGGACAATTTTGTCAATGAGCACTTCGGCGGTACATCCAGCCTCAACGTCATTCTCAGCAGTGACAAGGAGGATACATTTAAGCAGCCCGAGGTACTCGAAATTATGAACGAGCTGCAAATGAAAATAGAAAAGAGCAACCCCCTGGTCGGCGACAGCTTCGCCCTCACCGACTACATGCGGCGAATGCACCAGGTAATGCACGAAGACGATCCGGAATACGATAAAATACCGGGCTCCCAGGAATTAATCGCCCAGTATCTATTGCTCTATGAAATGTCCGGTGATCCGGACAACCTGAACCAAGTGGTAGATTACGATTATATGAACGCCAATTTGACTTTCCAGCTTAAGAGCGACAGCTCGGCGGTAATGGAGGAAGTAATTGCGGAGATTGAACCATACATACCACAGTTGGCTGAACACGGAGTAGAGGTAGATTTCGCCGGCAGTGGGTATAAGTCGCTGGTGTTTGCAAACCTTCTTCTGGAAGGGCAGATTATAAGCCTGCTGCTCTCTTTCGGCATTGTAGCGCTCCTGCTGTCCCTGATGTTCGGCAGCCTTTGGATCGGCCTGGCCGGTACAATCCCAATCGCCGTCACTGCAACCGTGAATTTCGGTACCATGGGTCTTCTCGGTATCCCGCTGAGTTCATCCACGGCCATCATTTCCGCCATCGCTATCGGAATCGGCGTAGACTACGCTATTCACCTGATCGAACGATACCGTTTTAACCGTATTCGAGGAGTTCCCACTATTCAGGCTGCATACGAAACCCTTGAACACACCGGGAAAGCGATTATTTATAACGCAGTGGCGGTAATGGGCGGATTTGCGGTACTTCTGGTAAGCGTTTTTCCACCGAACCGTCAAGTCGGAGGTTTGGTTGCCCTGAACATGGCTACCAGCGCCATCGGCACCCTGACCATTTTATTAGTGGTGTTGGTCTTTATCGACCGTCACAGCAAAATATATAGCAATAAAATTTCCACAGAGGAGGAATAATATGTATAAAAAATTAAGCATGCTCACATTGACTTTAGTTTTACTGATCGGTGTCGGAGGCACACTGTTTGGAGCGCCCAACGGACTCGAGGTAATGGAGAATGTATACTACAGGCCCAGCGGTGATGATATGACTGCGGACCTGGAAATGATCATGACCAACTCCCGCGGATCTACCCGCGAACGCAGCATCACCCAATACAGTATCGATACCGGGGATGTAGACAAAAAACTGATGTTCTTTCTTGCTCCGGCGGATGTGAAGGACACCAGCTTCATGAGCTGGTCCTACGATGACGCGCGTGACGATGACCAGTGGATCTACCTGCCGGCGCTGCGGAGAGTAAAACGTATCAGTTCCGACAGCAAAAACGACCGTTTTATGGGTTCAGACTTTACCTACGACGACCTGGGCGAACGCCACCCCGAAGAGGATCGTCATACGATTCTACGGGAAGAGAGCTACCAGGGAGAGCCCAGTTACGTGATCGAGAGTGTTCCTGTGGGTGACGATGATGCTTTCAGCAAAACCGTTGTTTGGATTGCAAAGGACAAGTGGATCGGCCTAAAACGCGAGTACTATAACGATAAAGACGAAGTCTATAAGGTCCTTAATATCGATGAATTTAAAAAGATCGACGGCTATTGGGTTATCACCGATATGCTGATGGAAGACCTAGACCGCGACCACTCCACCCGGCTCAAGATGAACAATGTCGAATTCGACACCGGCCTGACCGACAGTTTTTTCTCAGAAAGACAGATGAAGCGCGGACCACGCAGATAATTCTGATTAGGTCCGTTCCACAAGGAGGATTTTATGAGATCACTTACGTACAACAACAAAAGAAACCTTATCGGCAGCCTGGTCATTTTAATGGCCATGGCGATGCTGATGCCGAATATGCTCTTTGCAAAGGATATTGATTTTAGCGGCATGCTGCGCAGCTACACCGGCGCCCGTCTTTCCGAGGGTGATGTGCCGATAACCGAACAAACCACCGACATCAAGATGGAGGGCTGGGGAGAGGACACCCACATAATGCTCAATCCCTATGCCTACATCGGAGCCGACGGCGAACCGGAGATCGGCCTGCGCGAGGCCTACCTCGACCTGTATTTTCCCTCGATGGACATCCGCGTCGGCAAACAGGCGATAGTCTGGGGCGAGGCTGAAGGAGCTTTTATTACCGACATCGTCAGCCCCCAGGACCTGCGCTCCTTTATCCTGGCCGACTTTACCGAAGTGCGCATGGGAGTTCCGGCGGTCAAGGCCGACTACTTTGCCGGCCCTCTGACCTTTGAGGCGGTCTGGCTGCCCCGCTTCGTACCCACCGATCAACCGGATCCTGAGTCGATCTGGT
>JAGYOC010000323.1 GCA_018399795.1 Dehalococcoidales bacterium | reverse complement strand
CAAGGCATAATTTGCAGTAAAAAAAATAGGGTTTCAGGCGTGAATAAAAGTAACTTTGTGCAGTCAAAAGGTTAGTCTTAGACAGGGCTTGTGCCTGGGAAACTTGTGCAGTCAAATGGTCTGTCAATGTTCATTTTAGACTATCATCACCATTTTCGTGCCTGAAATGGAGCTGGGGGGATTCGAACCCCCTACCTTTTGACTGCCAGTCAAACGCTCTCCCAATTGAGCTACAGCCCCACAAAGATTGATACCATAATTTATCATAACGCAGTCTATCTGGCAAATTACCGTAAACCGGCCGCCCGGAACAGTGACACCATTAATTTACCCCGGTATATAAACGGCATATAAGGTGCAATTGCGTCCGGGCCCGTGATAGGTTACAATACTTTTCAAAGAATTGACCTGGAGATATAGCAATGACGAAAAAGAGAATCTACCAAACCACAATCGCCATTTTGGCTGCCAGCACACTTTTGCTTGCATCCTGTACCGCTGAAGAGCCTGAACCGGAATCGCCGGGCGAACCCAAGACCTACCCGGAGCCACCGGAAATGATAATCGATACCAGCAAGGACTACACCGCCACAATTGAGACCGAGCACGGAGACATGGTACTGGAACTATTCGCCAGCGACGTTCCCAACACGGTGAACAACTTTGTCTTCCTCTCCAACGAAGGTTTCTATGACGGTACCACCTTCCACCGGGTAGTGCCCGGATTCGTTGCCCAGGGTGGAGACCCCACCGGTACCGGGCGCGGCGGTCCCGGCTACCAGTTTGCCGACGAGTTCAGCGACCATACCCACACCGCCGGCGCCCTGTCGATGGCCAACGCCGGGCCCGATACCAACGGCTCCCAGTTCTTCATTACCTTCACCCCGCAGCACGGCCTGGACGGTAAACACTCGGTATTCGGCCAGCTAATCGAGGGTGAGGATGTGCTGGAGCAAATCGAGCAGGGCGATCTCATAATCAGGATAACCATCGACGAAAGCTAGAGCTGCGGTAGCTACAGAATACCAGGCTCAGCTGTCCTTCTTCAGCACCGTCATATACTGAACGCCCATTGCGAAGACAAGCCTGCTCTCGCGGTGAACAAGCCCGCTACCAGCGACAATAGCCCTTATTTTCCCCGGTGTCAGGCGGTGCAGGTGTATACTCCTTGCCCGCACCGGGTTGTGGTACTGTCTCATGGCGGCAACGATAGCCTGCATACCACGGAATGGCTCCCACGGGTAAACGACCACGGCGGTCCCGCCCGGTTTGAGCACCCGGGCAACCTCGGCAAAGAAAGCCTCCAGGTCCGGCAGGTGCTCGATGGTATGCAGTGAATAGGCCTTGTCAAAGCTGCTGTCTGGAAAATCCAGGCGTGTGATATCCCCGTATTTTACGCATGATGTAACGGCGTTCTGCAGCGAGTCATCGCTGATGTCCACACCGACTACACCGGTGGTATAGCCTTCCATCGCCCGGACGTAGTAACCGCGGCTACAGCCCAGGTCCAGAACCCTCTCTCCCTCGCCGGGCCTCAGCGTATCCACCAGGACCCGGAAGAGCGCCGAGTTGAAATTGAAGGCCATCCGGTAGCCCTTCTCCAGCTGACCGGGTACAGGTGAGCCTTTACTATTCTCACTTCCCGATACAACTCTGTCTCGCGCTTTACGTCCCGGCACTGATCCCTCCCGGATTGGGTGCAAATTCCTTTTCAGTCTTTATCCGCCTTTTTCCGGCAGACGGCCCCAACCTCTATCATATGACACCCCTGTATCTTCAGGATTTCCAGGCCGCAGGCCTCAAGTTGCCGGACAAACTGCTCCCTGGGTAAGGCAATCTCGTCGGTATATATCCACTGGTTCAGCTTCTCCAGAAGCCCTCTCCAGAAGCGGTAGGTGATACTCGGCGTGGGTACCAGTATAACGGCAATCCCGCCCGGTGCAAGCAGGTCGCGGTGCAACCGGATCAACTGCCGCTGCTGTTCCGGCGTGTAGTGCTCGAGGAGCCCCTGGGAGTGAACGATATCGTACCTGTCCTCCAGTTCGAGTTTGAAGAGGTCCGCGAGCAGAAACTCCTTCTCACAGCTCAGGGAAGACATCCTTCTTTCCGTATCACGTATCACGCTTTCATTGCCATCTACCAGGGTTACCTTCGATACCGGGTACTTCCTGGTCATCTGAAATGTGTGGTAACCGGTACCGCAGCCCAGCTCGATTATCTTGATGGGCCTGGTAAAATCGAAGCCCCGTAGCAGGCTGGCATACGCACGCCACACCATCCAGAGAAATCTCTGGCTGATACGCACGCGCCGGTGATACTGGTCCCAGTCAGTAGCAACTCTCTTCATAGATATCCCCCTGTGCTCTCTTTTCAAGGCATCCCGCCGATATTGGGCATATTAAATACGCCCATCCAGCGCAAAAAGGTACCCAGGCCGAAATATCCGGCATAGGCGATTCCGATAGACTTGGCCGTCTGTCCCGCCCAGCAGGCAAAGAAGAATTTTACCAGGCGGAAGCGCATCGTTCCCATGCTTATTGCCATCGGGGTGAAAAAGGGATTCGGTAAAACCGACAGCACAAACACGGCCAGACCACCCCTCTTGTGGGCAAAGTGCATAATCCGGTGCAGCTTGATACGGCGTAGAAACCTGGCCCAGCGGGACGAGTAGGCCTCATCGGCCGGGTCGGTAACGTTGAACTGGGGGAAAAACCGCCGGCCCCCGCGCCCCGTCAGGTAAAGAAGGGTTCCCCCAGCCCCCAATCCAGTACCGGTAGCCAGACCCACCAGCATCGGCTCCAGCACACCGCCCAGTGTAAAGGTGAATACCATATAGGGAACCGGCAACGGAATGCTGAAACCGCTGGCCATAGCCATCAGGAAAAGACCCAGGTATCCGTAAGCCTGAAAGCGCAGCACGTATTCCCAGTGATAGACCAGAAGAATACAGGCAACGACAATCCCCGCGACAAAGCAGATACCGGCGACATACTTTTTCCGGTTCGAGCCTTTCCTCACACCTGCACCGGTTACTGCCATCATCAGGCGCTTCCTGCTCGCTTGCCCGACCTGGTTGACTTTCTGGTTGAGAAAGTCAACTCGTCACCGCTCAAGCCCACGCTAACACTATCACCCTCCTTATATTCACCCTTCAGTAGCCGGCTGGAGAGCGGATTCTCCACATACCGCTCAATCGCCCGTTTGAGCGGCCTGGCCCCATAGGTCGGGTCATAGCCCTTCTTGACCAGCCATAATTTGGCCTCTTCCGTCAGCTTTATCTTCAATCCGCAATCTTCGAGCCTCTTTTGCAGGTCCTGGACAAGCAGTTCGATGATTCTCTCAAGCTGCTCCTCGGTCAGTTCGTGGAAAACGATTATCTCATCCACGCGGTTGATAAACTCGGGACGGAAGGTCTTCTTGACCTCCTCCATTACCCGTTTCTTCATATGCTGGTATTCCTGTTCCGTTGCATCATGGGTACCGAAGCCGATATCCATACCATGCCTGATGTATTCAACGCCGGTGTTACTGGTCATAATAATGACACAGTTCTTGAAATCCACCGTCCGCCCGTGTCCATCGGTCAGCCTGCCGTCATCGAGAACCTGCAGGAGGGTATTGAACACCTCGGGGTGGGCCTTTTCGATTTCATCAAGCAGCACCACCCGGTAGGGGCGCCGCCGCACCAGTTCCGTAAGCTGACCACCCTCCTCATATCCAACATAGCCGGGTGGCGCACCGACGAGCCGGGAGACAGTATGCTTTTCCTGGTACTCCGACATATCCAGGCGCACCATGGCGCTCTCGTCATCAAACAGGAACCAGGCCAGCGTACGCGCCAGCTCGGTCTTGCCGACCCCGGTGGGACCCAGGAACATGAAACTCCCGATAGGTCGTCTGGGGTTCTTCAGCCCGGCACGGCTCCTGCGGATGGCCTCGGAAACGGCGTTTACCGCTTCATCCTGGTTGACCATACGGTCATGAATGCGCTCCTCCATATGGACCAGCTTATCGGCCTCTCCCTCCAGCATTCTGGAGACCGGTATTCCAGTCCACTTGGAGATGAGCTGGGCGATGTTCTCCTCATCAACCACCTCGTCTATCTTCTCTTTCTGCATCCATTCGTTCTTGGCCCGGCTGTATTCCTCTTCCTTGCGTATTCTCTCTGACTTGAGTTGAGCAGCCTGCTCGTAGTCCTGACGCTGGGAAGCCGCCTCTTCCTCATTGCGGAGCTGTATCAACTCCTGCTCCATAGACTTGAGTTCGGGCGAAGCGCTCTCGGTATCGATACGCATCTTGCTGGCGGCTTCATCGATAAGGTCGATCGCCTTGTCTGGCAAAAACCGGTCGGAGATATAGCGCTGTCCCATCCTGGCAGCCGCCTCCAGAGCACCGTCGGTTATCTTTATCTTGTGGTGTGACTCGTAGCGAGGTCGGAGACCATGCAGCATCTCCACGGTAGCCTCGATGCTCGGTTCACCGACGTACACTGGCTGCAACCTCCGCTCCAGTGCCTTGTCCTTCTCGATAAACTTACGGTATTCATCCAGCGTTGT
>JAGYOC010000322.1 GCA_018399795.1 Dehalococcoidales bacterium | reverse complement strand
GAGCTGGTTCTGTTGGAGGTGGAGAACGGTACCAGCCACACTATTTCCGATAGAATTACCGTCTCTTACGAGGAGCCGAATGCCCTTTGGGCACCGGATTCCCGTTACTTTGTGTACGAGAAGGGTGCCAAGCTATATTACTTTTCTATGAATCAGCTGCAGCGTAATGAAGTAATGGATGAAGAGCTGCGACTGATTGGTGATGGTACTTTGTCTAATGTGCAGTGGACAAAGCAGAATCAGCTCTACTATATTGATGAGTCGGTATTGTATCGGATTTTTAGCGCGGAATTCTTTACACGCTCCTTTTACAGCGATCTTCTAGATGCGGGCCAGGTGGTTGGCAAAATACCATTTGATTTCGATTTTAATTTTGACAGTTTTTACGTGTCACCCGATGGGGCCAAGCTTTTGTTTAATAAGGGCGGCCGAAACCTTATACTGTATTACCTTAAGCAGGATGATTATTTGAGTACCGGGTCCACAGTGTCCCTTCCCTATCTTTACCTGCCGCGTAATACCCGGGTGAAACGCCTTTTATGGTCTGAGGATGATATGATCACGGTTCTTACCGGAAGCATTCAGGGCGGTCAGAGTAATTCCTCCCTTTTCAGACTTGATTTGGCTCCGCTGAAGGCCGGAGAGACTGACTCTCTTTCCTTCGAAAAAATAGATGCAAAACAGGTGCAGGATATGGTGCTTGCCCCCGGTGGAGGCCATGCGGCGTTGATTTACCCGGATAGGGTGGAGGTAAAGCAGTATGATCGCTGGCAGACCCAACAAACCCTAGACCATGCAGAACCAATGCACGCTAACTGGACAGCCGAAGATGAGCTGATCGTATCGGGGCGACAATATATAAAACGCTATCGACTCAATGAGGTTGACGATAAGTTGCTTACCTTAAGTCAGCCGGGCAGTTATGGGTATGGCGCCGATGGGATGGTTTATACTCATATAGCCGGTGAATACTATGGGTTTGATCGAGAAAACGGGTGGGAGCGGGCCGAAACAGATAATGTGGATATTAATGGGGCTTCGATAGCCAACGAGGACTACCGGGTGTACCTGAACAACAATCCTGA
>JAGYOC010000321.1 GCA_018399795.1 Dehalococcoidales bacterium | reverse complement strand
TATACCAAATATATCCACCGGTTCAAACCTGAAGACATTTTTATCCATATGTTTACATTGCTATACAATAAAGATATAATTTACTAACTTGGAAGATTAATCTCGGGTGGTTTGTTATTGTCAAAATATGTCCGAATAGGCCTGTTAGCAGGCGTTTTGACGGTTCTCGCTGTTGCTGCTACAACCAGCACGGAAGGGGCGGCTCAGTCAGCCGACAACCGTATTGATGTACTCCATATAGATGGCACGATAACACCGGTTACTGCCAACTACATTAACCGTGGCATTGAAGAGGCCGAGCAAAGCAGAGCCGAGGCCTGTATTATCGAGCTGGACACACCGGGCGGCCTGGATACAGCAATGCGAGATATTGTCCAGGAGATTGTCAGCTCCGAGATTCCGGTAGTGGTGTACGTTTCACCATCGGGGGCAAGAGCAGCCTCCGCCGGGGTGTTTATCACTATGGCCGGTCACGTGGCGGCAATGGCGCCAAATACCGCCATCGGTGCCGCCCATCCAGTAGCTATCGGCAGTGACGGTGAAGCTCAGATGTCCGAAGAGATGGCCGACAAGGTAATCAACGATTCCGCCGCCTATATCAGAAGCATTGCCGAAGGGCATGGACGCAATATAGAATGGGCGGAGAAAGCAGTCCGGGAGAGTATTTCCGCCTCCGAGACCGAGGCCCTGAAACTTGATGTCATCGACCTCGTTGCCAACGATATGGATAACCTATTAACTCAGCTCAACGGAAGACAGATAGTGATGCTTGACGACAGCCCGGTTACCCTGCAAACTGATGATGCCAGAATCAACTATAACCCGATGAGCAATATAGAAAGCTTCATGCTCGCCATCAGTGACCCCAACATTGCAGTTGTTCTGCTCAGCCTGGCCATACTGGGTATAACGGTAGAAATATACAATCCGGGTCTGATATTCCCCGGTGTATTTGGCGGTATTTGTGCCTTTATGGCCGCCTATTCGCTAGGTTTTCTGCCGATTAATTACGCAGGGATAGCCCTGCTCGTCCTGGCCGGCGGCCTGTTCGTCGCCGAAATATTTACCGCCAGCTTCGGTGCATTTACAGCGGGAGGCATAGCTTCACTGGTTATTGGCCTCCTAGTCTTATTCAGCGGGAGGCCAACATTGTTTCAACCGGACCCATGGTTAATACCAACCATAGCAGCCATTATCGGCAGCATTACGGGATTTATTGTTTACCGGGTGGTCCGCAGCCACCGTCGGCAGGCTGCAACCGGTAAAGAGGACCTGGTAGGTAAATCTGCCACGGTCAGGGAAATGCTCAAACCAAAAGGTATTATCTACTACAAGGGTGAGCTATGGACAGCTATTCTTGACCAAGGCCAGGCAAAACCTGGGGAGGAGGTGATAATTACCAAGTCTGAGGGACTGATTCTCCACGTAAGCAAGAAGTAAGGAAATATTAATTTAGGAGGTCAATTAATGAGTGGTACCCAAATCGCTATAATCGTAGTAGCCGCTATTCTCTGTGCCATATTTCTTCCAGCGGCAATCAAGATTCTCCGGGAATACGAGCGGGGCGTTATATTTCGCCTGGGGAGACTTACCGGCACCAAGGGTCCAGGTATTTTTGTAATTATTCCTTTTGTTGACCGAATGGTAAAGGTAGACCTGCGCGTCATTACAATGGATGTCCCGTATCAGGAAGTAATTACCAAGGACAATGTTACGGTTAAGGTAAACGCCGTAATCTACTTCCGAGTCATTGACCCAGAATCCTCGGTAATCAAGGTGCTGGATTTCATCAGGGCAACTTCCCAGATTTCCCAGACTACACTGCGTAGTGTACTCGGCCAATCCGAACTGGACGAACTGCTGTCCCAGCGCGACAAACTGAACCAGATCCTGCAAAAGACGATAGATGAACAGACCGACCCCTGGGGGATCAAGGTAACCACTGTTGAAATCAAAGAGGTTGAGCTTGCCGAAACAATGAAGCGCTCCATGGCAGCCCAGGCTGAGGCCGAAAGAGAAAGGCGTGCCAAAATTATACACGCCGACGGTGAATTGCAGGCATCAGAAAAGCTGGCCCAAGCAGGAAGTATTATCGCCAGGGAGCCAACCACCCTGCAACTCCGCTATCTGGAAACGTTGAATGGCATAGCGGCAGAAAAGAACAGCACCATCATCTTCCCCCTGCCCATAGAGCTCTTCAAGGCCTTCCAGGGCATTTCGAAAACCTTGGGCACGGGAGAAAAAGATACCAAATAGCGTATAAGAGGGCAGATAGTTTTCAATTATTACAGTTCCCCTTTTTCTCTATGTAGGATGAGGGGAACTGTAAGTTCCTATTGAAACAGTTTGACATCACCGGCAATAACTCTCTCCAGTATGCCATCATTCCTGCGAATGAGCAGGCTACCGTCTCTGGCCACCGATTCAGCTATTCCCTCAATCAGGAAATCACCCGATTGTACGGATACCCGTTTCCCCATATTTAGAAGCCTGCTACGCCACTCGGGATATATATCACCCCCACCCAATACGTTAAGATACTGGTTCTCCATTTCGGCAAGTATGCTTCTAATGAGGAACAACACCGGGATTTCCCGACCGAGCTCATCAGAAAGGCTGGTAGCAAAAGCGGCTATTTCCGGAAAGTTTCTCAACTGCAGGTTAACATTTACGCCGATACCGATAACTGCATAGTCCACCACCCCGGCAGAAACACTGCTTTCAATAAGGATACCGGATACCTTCCCACCCCTGACCATAATATCGTTGGGCCACTTTATCTCCGCCCTGAGCCCGGTAACCGTACCAATACTGTTCACCAACGCCAGTGAACTGAGCATTATCAGGGTATGAAGATAGTACAGAGGCGGATAGAGAATAATGGAGAGGGAAATACTTCCTTCCGGCGACAGCCAACTACGACCGAGGCGCCCCCTACCTGACAGTTGCCTCCCGGCAATAACGGCCATGCCTTCGCTGCTACCTCCCAGCGCCTCCTGTTTAGCCACGTTATTGGTAGAATCCACGCTTGAGTGGTAAACTACTCTCCGGCCAATAAAAACTGTGGCCAGATTATTGGTAATCGAATCAGCCGACAAATCATCCTTCATCCATCTTACCCCGGCAATATTTTCGCCGACCCTCTAATCAATGTTACCATAACAAATGGAGATAACGCCTCGGCCAAATTGACAACAAGTTTGGTATACAATTAAACTAGCCTTAGCCCATAAATAACGCGGCGGTGTATATAACGTTGATTGACTTTGAAAAGGCTGCCCAGGGTCTGGCAGAAGCAATAAAGAACCAAGAGGCAGATTATATTGAAGCACGCCTTGAGGAAAAACAGGGTTCCTACATCAGTTACCGTGGCAGGGAACTGGAATCCATCGGCAGGACAAATTCGATAGGGGGGAACGTAAGGGCTCTGGTCAAAGGCGGCTGGGGTTTCGTAAGCTTCAATAACCTAGATGAAATACAGGACCGAGTCAAACTGGCCATAAAGCAGGCCAGACTCGCCGGCAACAAAAAGAGCAACCTGGCCCCAGTCGAACCCGTCGTCGATAAAGCGGGTCAAATCTCAAGTATAGACCCGACCAAGATACCGCTTACGAAGAAAAAAACATTGCTTGATGAGTACAATGGTATCATCTGGTCTGTCCCCAAAATACAAACCTCGGTCATTTCCTATGGTGACAGTCACAAAAAGAGTGCCTTCCTCAGTTCAGAAGGCAGCCATATCGAGCAGGAAAGAGCGGACGTCACCCTGCGCGTGGCAGCATTAACAGCTGATGGCAACGATGTACAGCAAATAGGAATGAGCCTGGGTAGCCGCGGAGATTTCGATACGGTTACCGGCATTCATCAAGATATCGAAAAGATGGCAAGGAACACGGTCAATTTACTGTCCGCCAGCCAAGTAACGGGTGGTGAATACACCGTGGTACTGGACCCAGTGCTGGCCGGTGTATTCACCCATGAGGCGTTCGGTCACCTCTCAGAGTCAGATTTCATCTACGAAAATGAGCACCTTCGCCAAATCATGAAGCTGGGCAGGAAATTTGGCAACCCGAAACTAAATATCGTTGACACGGCAACCATACCCGGTCTTCGTGGTAGCTATCAATACGACGATGAAGGGGTAACAAGTACCAAAACCGACCTCATCCGCGAAGGCAAACTGGTCGGGCGTCTACATTCCCGGGAAACAGCCGCCATAATGCAGGAAAAGCCCACCGGTAATGCTAGAGCGGTCAGCTATCGCTATCCACCTATAGTGAGGATGACCAACACCTATATCGAACCCGGGGAAGCTACTTTCGATGACCTGGTCAGCGATATCGAGGATGGCATATATGCCAAAAACTGGTACGGTGGTACCACCAGTATGGAAATGTTTACCTTCTCTTCCGGTGAGGCATACCGGATACGTAACGGCAAAATAGCCGAACAGATAAGGCCGGTTACGCTTACGGGTAACGTTTTCCAAACGCTGGGGAATATCGATGGCATTGGTAATGACCTGGAAATGAACCAGGGCGGCGGCTGTGGTAAAGGGGGTCAGGTTCCTCTTCCCGTCTCCAATGGAAGCCCGCACATCCGGATACGCAACTGCCTGATAGGAGGCAGGTGAATGGAAAATATTCTGACCAAGGCGAGCCAGATAGCTGAAGAAGCTGAGGTATATACAGCTACGCTGGATGAAACTCCGGTTCAATTTGAATCCAACCGCCTGAGGCATATCCAGAGCAAGCAGAGTAACTATACGGCCCTGCGCATCATCAAGGAAGGGAAAATGGGCTACGCCGCAACGACCGGCGTAGCGGATACGGATTACCTGGTCAACACCGCGTTAGAGACATCCCAGTTCGGTATCAAAGCCCGTTTTGAATTCCCATCATCACCAGGGCGATACCCGGAAATAAAAGTCTATGATAGCGATGTGGAATCAGTGCCTCTAGATGAAATGGTCAAGCTTGGCGAGAAGGCAATAAATGCAATAAGGGATTACAACCCGGATGTAGTTTGCCAGGCTGAGGTAAACAGGGGTATCTCATCGGTGCATATCTGCAATTCACGAGGTGGCGAGATAAGCTACCGCCAGAGTACGTTTGCCCTCGGCCTTGAGGGTCAACTAACCCGTGATACAGATATGCTTTTCGTCGGTGAGAACGAAAGCTCATGCCACCCTATTAATAATGTCAGCGGGGTTACCAATACAGTATTGAGACAGCTGGAACTTGCCCGCAAGCAGGCCAGGTTATCCAGTAAAAGAATGCCGGTAATCTTCACTCCCAGTGGGGTAGCAAGTGCCATATTGCCACCGCTTATGGCCGCTTTTAACGGTAAAATGATTATTGAAGGGGCTTCACCACTGGTAGATAAGACCGGTCAGGAGATCTTCGATAGGAAATTTTTCTTGAGCGATGACCCCACGCTTGATTACCGCCCGGAAAGCCGCCCCGCTGATGATGAAGGCACACCCAGCCGTCATACCGTTCTCGTGGAAGAAGGCAAAGTTGCCAGTTTTATCTACGACCTGCAAACAGCAGGGCTTGCTGGCAAAAAGAGCACGGGCAACGGCAGCAGAAACAGTGCCGGCATACTTACTCCAGCTCCGTCATCTTTTATGATATCTCCCGGCAAAGCAGGCTTTCAGGAAATGGTAGAGGATATCGAGGAAGGGCTGGTTATCGAATACCTGATGGGGGCATCACAGGGTAATGTTTTGAGCGGGGATTTCAGCGGCAACGTGTTGCTGGGATACAAGGTAGAAAAGGGCAAAATAACGGGTAGAATAAAGAATACCATGGTCTCCGGTAATATTTACCATCTCCTTAAGGATATTGCCGCCGTCGGTAACGACGCCAAGTGGGAAGGCGACTCCATCAATACGCCGTCCTTCTATTTTCCCGGGATATCGGTAGCGGTGAAAAATTAGTACAAAAGGCGTTAAAGAGTGAAAAAATTGGTCAAAATCTACGCCCGACCCAAACTCAACTCCCCCGTTATGCTGGCGATCTGGCCTGGTATTGGTAATGTAGCCACCATCGCCGGCAACTATCTTCTCAAGAAGCTCGACTTCAAGAGACTGGGGGAGATCGAATCTTCATATTTTTTTGACCCCATCGGTATAGTGGTTCGCGACCACGTCGTCGAAGCACCACAATTCCCACATAACAAATTCTACTACTGGAAGAACAGGGAAGGTTATCACGATTTAATACTGTTTATCGGTGATGACCAGCCCGCCTCAAAGAGCTATGAGTTAGCCAACTGCGTACTGGATGCCGGTATCCGATTTCTGGTCAAACGTGTTTACACCCTGGCAGCAGCCCTGACTCGAATTCACCATACCGAACAACCCAAGGTATGGGGTGTGGGTACCACTCCTGAATTGACCCGATACCTGAAAGAAAACGGGCTGATCCAAAAGGGGAATCTGCAAATCGCAGGCCTCAACGGTTTGATGCTGGGAGTTGCCAAGGAACGGGATATCGAGGGAATATGCCTGCTGGGTGAGGTGCCGATGTACGCAACCAAAGTACAAAACCCGATGGCTTCCCTTATGATAGTGAAGGCGATCAGCCGAATACTGAACTTTGAAATCGACCTCGCCGAATTGACCCAGATGGCAATAGAGACCAGAGAAGGGATGAAACAGGCGGCAGCCGAGGCTATGGGTGAATACATAGACCACTTCACCGAACCAATATGGGAAAGTGATGAAACCGACGAAGATTTCGAGGATTGAGGGAGAAACAGCCAATATGCCGTTACCGGTACAGGAAATTATCACCGGCATTGCCGATAAAGACCGGCCGCTGAGCAATTCGAACCTTGCCTACCTGTCCAGCCTGGAGCCGGAAGCGCTCAGCTTTTTCCAGGTGCTATGGCCATCGATAGTTACAGAACAGAGGCAAAAGATCATTCAGAGGCTCGTCGAACTTGCTGAAGAGCATTCGGCGCTGGATTATGAAAATATTTTCAGAGCCTGCCTGAATGACCAAGATAGTGTAGTAAGAAGCAGGGCGATAGAGGGCCTATGGGAGATCGAGGAGCCCTACCTGGTCAATATCCTGATCAACATTATGGAAAGCGACGTCTCCGAAATGGTGCGGTCTTCAGCAGCCACAGCACTGGGTAAGTTTACCATGATGGCCGTAGAGCAGAAACTGCGCCCAGAATACACTCTAAAAATATACCGCTCGATTATAAACACGCTGAACGATATCAACCAGCCGATAGAAGTTAAACGGCGCGCCTTAGAAGGTCTATCACCCCTCGACTCACCAGAGATACGAAAACTGATCGATGAATCCTACCACAGCGATAACCATAATCTTAGAGCCAGTTCTATTTACGCAATGGGGAAAACCTGCAATTCGTCCTGGCTACCGTTACTGCTAGACGAGGCCACCAGTAACGACACCGAGATACGATATGAGGTCGCAGTAGCTTTGGGAGAACTGGGCGAAAAGGAATCGGTTCCCCGTTTAATCGAACTTGCCACCGACCCTGATATTGAGGTGAAACTGGCTGCCATCAGATCGCTGGGGCATATTGGTGATACCGGAGCAAAGAACTTTCTTAAAAAAATACGGGATAAATCCAGCGCAACAGTCAAGCAGGCAACAGAAGAAGCCCTACAGGAAATAAGGATATTGGCTGAAGGTACACCGCTATTCTAATGGTAACCGGTTTTTCCGACGACGATACCACCCCCGCAGGTAGTGCGGGTAGTACGAAATAGACCTTAGATATCTTAATTCGGGCGACGTTTAATCGAAAGGTTGGTTGAGATGGCCGACAACAGCTATCAGGCTATAAAGTGGTTGGGCAACAAGGTAATTATACTGGACCAGACCAGGCTTCCCAGTGAAGAATTATACCTGGAGCTTGCCAGTTATAGTAGTGTCGCCGCAGCAATAAAGGAAATGAAAATCCGTGGGGCCCCGGCAATTGGAGTGGCTGGTGCCTATGCAATAGCCTTGGGTGCACTGGATATAGCGGCCGACCATGTGGAAGACTTCCTGGCACAGCTAGAGGTGGTTATAAATAATGTGGCCGCGACCAGGCCAACAGCGAGGAATCTGTTTACGTCCATTGAGCGCATGCGCCATGCCTCTAAAACATCTCGGGATACAGAAGAGGTTATCGAAGCACTGGTGAATGAAGCCCAACGGATTCACGCTGATGAGTCTGCAGCTACCGAGGGGATTTCCAGATTCGGCGCTGAGCTGATCGGTGAAGGAGCTACTGTCCTCACCCACTGTAACACCGGACCCCTGGCAACCACCGGCCGCGGCACCGCCCTGGGAATAATCCTAAGGGCCAACGAGACTGGCAAGAAAATCAGAGCCATCGCCGGGGAAACCCGCCCTCTGCTTCAGGGTGCCCGCCTCACCGCCTGGGAACTGAAGAAAGCAGGGATCCCGATTACCCTTATTACCGACTCCATGGCGGGATATTTTCTCCGCCAGGGCAGTATCGACTGCGTCATCATCGGTGCTGACCGGATAGCCGCCAACGGGGATACCGCCAACAAGGTGGGCAGCTATAGCCTGGCCGTGCTTGCAATGGAAAATGGCGTCCCTTTTTATGTGGCCGCTCCGGTTAGCACCATTGACCGGTCAATGGCCTCCGGGAAGGACATCACTATCGAGGAACGGGCCCCCGAAGAGGTTACCTGCTGCCAGGGCTCGATAATAGCTCCCGAAGGTACCTGTGCCGCCAACCCCGCCTTCGACATCACCCCCCACTACTATATAAACGCCTTCGTTACGGAAAGGGGTATTGTCCGAGAACCCTACCAGGAGACGCTAAAGGAAATTGTCATCACGGCAGATAAAAACAGCGACTAGCATAGGAGTAAAACTGGATGGAAAAGGTAAGAATAGGAGTAATCGGGGGAAGCGGGCTCTATAAAATCCAGGGGCTAACCGATATCAAAGAGATAAACCTCGAGACTCCTTTTGGCAGAACAAGCGACAGCTTGACCATCGGCCTCCTGGAAGGTATTGCCATCGCCTTTCTACCCCGTCACGGGAGAGGACACCACCTTTCGCCAGCCGAAGTACCCTACCGCGCCAATATCTATGCCCTGAAGAAAATGGGTGTGGAGAGGATTATTTCGGTCAATGCCGCAGGCAGCCTCAGGCAAGAATTAAAACCCGGAGAACTGGTAATACCCGACCAGCTTATCGACCAGACCCGGGGTCGGAAAAGCTCCTTCTTCGATGGCGGCATTGTCGCCCACAGTATCTTTGCCGAACCCTTCTGCCCAGAACTGAGGGAGATTCTGTACCAAGCAGCCGGCAAGGCCGGCGCTTCTGTCCATCGGGGAGGAACATACCTGGTTATAGAGGGTCCGGCCCTTTCTACCCGGGCTGAATCCAATCTCTATCGTAGCTGGAAAGCCGATATCATCGGTATGACCACTTCGCCCGAAGCGAAGCTGGCCCGGGAGGCAGAGATATGCTACGCAGCTATTGCCGGCATCACCGACTACGACTGCTGGCAGAAACAAGCGGAGCCAACGCCAATCGACGCCATTATCGAGAAACAGAAAATAAGCACCGGTCTTATCAGGGAAACCATCCGCCTCTCCACCGGCAAAATACCCGGGGGGCGAAACTGTAACTGCGGCATCGCTATGAAATCGGCAATCCTTACCGACCCCGCAACCATCCCCCCTGAACAAAAGGAAAGACTACAGGCATTGATAGGGAAATACCTTGGTGACGAGCATTGACCGCTAAGTGGTACTAGTCTTACAATGCTCATGCGAGCAGCCTTGCCATGTTCATCCCCATTATCGCTTCTTTTTCGCTTTGCGGTATATCCAGTTCCTCTATAGCACTTGCAGAAGCGGGGATATCGGAATTGCCCGGATAATCGCTGCCCCATAAAATGCGCTCTGAACCAACCATATCCCTGGTACACATCAGAGCATGACGGGATGTAACACCGCTGGTATCAATATATATCCGTTTCAGATAATCGCCGGGCGGGGCGAGCAGGTCCTTAACGATGCCCCTTCCTCTGAGCATACGGTAGATACTATCGAATCTCTCCTTTATAAAGGGAGTTACTCCTCCAAAATGGGCAAAAACAAGCTTGAGTTCGGGGAATCGCCTCAGTGTACCGGCCATAATCAATTTACCGATACATATCGTGGTATCAAAGACAAACTCGATTACCGGCGTAAGTAGAGGGTCCCTTACCCGCTCATAACCGATCGGATTGATGGTTTGTGGGTGGACAAAAACAGGTATACCCTCTGCCTCCAATCTATCGTAGAGGGGCAAAAACCTCTCGTCATCAAGATATATCCCATCAAAGCTAGTAGCCAGAGAGAGAGCACGAAAACCAAGCCCCTGCGTCGCTCGCTCAAACTCCCGAACCATTTCCTGTGGTTCGTCCACAGGAAGAATAGCCGCCCCCATAAGCCGCTCCGGATACATCTTCATCACACCGGCAATATAGTCATTGTATATCCGGGCCACCTCCTTAAGGCCACCCATTTTCCGATAGGCATCATTGGTAGGATATACTATCAGGCTCCTATCAATACGGTGTTCGTCCATAACCTTGATCTGGTTCTCGATATCCCCCCAGGCTCTGGAATAGAAGTGGGAATTGGCAATGATTTCTTCGGGTAGCCGGTGAGTATGCGCATCGAAAATCATTCTTCGGGGTGCTCCTGGCGGTAGGGAATTACCGGTTTTGTCCAGGGAGTACGCTGATTAATAACCGAGATCTCCAACGGGCAAACATTGGCCGGGACAGAGAGGGCAAATTTTACCGCGTCCTCTATTACAGAGGTTTGAATCAGCCGTGATTTATCCACCGAAATCTCGGTAAGCCCACCCGTCAGAGCCGTGTCGGTTACTCCCGGCATTATCGAGGTTACCTTGATTCCATAGTCCCTTACTTCCCAGAAAAGGCCCTTGTTAAATGCATTCAGGGCACGTTTCAATGAGGAATACACAATGAAATTTCTCGGTGGCGGATCCACTAGTGTAGAGCCCGAGGTTATATTGATAATGGCACCGCCCCTATTTTCCATAAAGTGGTTAACCATAAGACGTGTGAGCATAACCGCCCCGAAGTAATTGGTGTACATCAACTTGGCGATATCTTCCAGCGGCTGTTCGGGAAAGGGATACTGGCTGCTCACTCCCGCACTGTTTATCAAGACATCTATCTTACCAAATTCCCCGATAGCATTGCTGGCCAGGTTTTCCAGATCAGCCTGCCTGGTGATATCACAGACCACCGGCAAAACCCGCACTCCACATTCCCGAGACAGGCTCTCTGCCACCTCCTTCAGCATTTCCTCCCCCCTTGCGGCGAGAACCAGGTCCATTCCTTCACCCGCCAGCGCCCTGGAAACCGACTGGCCTATACCCCGGCTGGCTCCGGTAACAACTGCCGTCTTACCCTGTAATTTACCCATAATTTAACCCTCTGCTTCCCTCTCTATCACCTTTTTGAAAATCTCGAGGTTCTCCCGAGAATGCTTGTTAATAAAGCCCTCAACCTGCTCATCGTTGAACTTGGCACCGTCAGCCATGGTGAAGTCCTGAATCCAGGTCAAGTTTATCCCCTCCGGTTGGGGAGTATAGAGCCAGATGATCTTCATGTGTTTGAAGGGAAACGTCGGTTCCATCTTTTGAGCATAGGTGAAGTAATAGTCCTTGAACAGAAGCCGAAATGATTGCCAGGAATTGCCCTCGTCATTGGTCAACTGGAAGGTTATCTTGTTCCCCTCCTTTTTCAACACCCTGGCATCGGTATATTCACCACCGAATAGCTCCGTCCACCTCTCAATATTGTTGGAGATATCGAACACCTTTTCATAAGGTGCCTTGATCAGAATAGAGTTTACCGTATGTCCCATTATTACACCTCCTTTATTACTCGATAATAGCCACCGCCCTTACCGCGGAAGCTCCAACATCCTTTATCTTGACTGGGAAACAGGATACCCGGAAACCGTAGGGTGAGGGAACCTTATCAAGATTGGTCAGCCTCTCAATATGGCAATACTCCTTCTCCCTTCCGTAAAAGTGAGCCGGCCATAGGTAATCGCTGTTCTTGGTGCGGAGAAAATCGGCCACCATTCTGTACATAGGCCGGTCAAAGCTGAAGGCATCAATCCCGACCACCTTAACTTTAAAGTCCAAAACAAAGGCAAGCGCTTCACGGCTTACCCCGACATAATGGGAAAAATACTTCCTCGTTCCCCACAGCCTGTCGGACCCAGTATGAATCAGGACGATATCCATCGGCTTTATCCGATAGGACAAAGCACTAACGGCCGCCTCCATATCTTCTCTGGTAATAACACTCCCCGGCTCTTTATGAGAACAGTCCAGTATCACGCCGTCACCGTAGCACCACTCCAGAGGAATATTCTCGATCTTCTTGGCCTCTCTTCCCTCTGATAGGGGGCCATAGTGATAGGGAGCATCAAGGTGAGTGCCATGGTGAACAGTGGCATTAACCCTTTCCAGAGACAAGAACTGGCCATCCGGAAATGAATCGCGAGTAATACGCTCCTTCCCCATGATGTACTTCAGGCGGCCCCGGAACCCTTGTAATCTCGCCCAGAGGCGCCCGAAACGATCCCCTCCACTCCTGTGCTCCCATCTTTCTATCTTCAAAGGATGAGGCTCGAAAACTGAATCATCAATGGGAAGACTCAGGTCAATAATCTTCATCAGCCCAGCTTCCCCTCTACAGTCTTCACTACATCAAGGACACTATGACGGTTGGTAACCTCGCCATCACTGATCTTTATGTTGAACTCCCGCTCCAGCGCCACAATAAATTCCAGTGTCTCCGTAGAGTCCATTTCAAGATCATCTCTCAGATTGGCACCAGAATCTATCTCTCCCGCCTCCATATCAAGGAATTGGGCGAAAAACCCCCTGATCTTTTCTCCGTTGTTATCCAGCATATTCTCAGCTCCTTTCTACGGCCAGAACAGTGTTTATGCCACCCCGGCCACGTGAGATAATGAGGGCCTTGTTAACCTCCTTGACCCTGACCTCATTGGGTACATAATCCAGATTACACTCCGGATCTTCGGTACGATAGTTTATCGTGGGCAGGATCACCCCATCCCGCATAGACAGAAGAGTACTGACCAGGTCAACAGCCCCCGATGCCCCCAGCAGATGCCCGTACATTGACTTCGGAGCACTGACAGGCAATTCCTCGGCATAATCGCCAAATACCTCTCTTATTGCCCTGGTCTCACTCAAGTCACCAATCCATGTCGCCGCACCATCGGCACAGATGTAATCAATATCGGTGGGGAGATATCCAGCGCTGTCCAGGGTTTTCCTTATCGCCTTGGCCAATCCCACACCGCTACGGTCCGGCATTATACGATGAGAACCGTCGCATGAAGACCAGAAACCAGTAATAGCACCGTATATCCTGGCCCCCCTGGTTCGAGCGGATTCCATATCCTCAAGGGTCACGATTGCCGCACCTTCACCTATTACAAATCCATCCCGTTCCCTATCAAAGGGACGATAGGGACCACGGGAGAGCGAACCCTCCGTGCTACAACAGAGCAGGGCATATGGCGTAACCGGTGCTTCGGTCCCTCCGGCCAGTGCGATAGCAACCTTTTTGTTTCTTACCACCCTCACCGCATATCCGATAGCCATCAAAGAACCGGACCGGTCAGCAACCACCGTCTTACTGTAACCCTTGATACCATAGTGTATTGATACCTGTCCCTGGGGAGCCGCGGCAAACCAGGCACTGGCATTATATGGACTCACGCCGTCACGCCCTTCTTGATAAAGGTCACGCAACTCTGTCTCGGCATAAAGCCACCCGCCCAGGGTATTCCCCAGGAGCACACCAACACTGTACGGGTCTTCCCTGGTCAAGTCTATTCCGGCATCATTGAGGCTCTGCTCGGTAGCCACCAGAGCCATCACCGAGAATTTGTCCATTTTCTTTAAAATACGGCGGGAAAGGTGACCTGTCTGCAGGTCCTTGACCTGCCCGGCCAGTTGTGAAGGATAGGCAGAAGCATCAAAACTGGTGATGGGCGAGATAAAATCCTTTACCTCCCTTAAGTTTTTCCAGAAGTCATCTTTACCTATCCCTGGAGGAGCTACTATGCCCAGTCCGGTTACCGCTATCCTGTTCAATTTGGTTTCCACCTACTCAATATCATTGATGAATGAACACCGGAAAAACCACTGCTCGTTTTCAAAATATGGTCAACCTTTTTTTCCCGTGCTTTGTTGGCAACGTAGTCAAGGTCACAAGCCGGGTCAGGCACTTCCTGGTTTATGGTCGGGAGAAGAATATTATTTTCAAATGTGAGGGCCCCAGCGACAAGCTCTATGCTGTTTGCCGCAGCCAGCGGGTGACCTACCATAGATTTAAGAGAGCTGGCTGGAATATCATATGCCTTCCTGCCGAAAACCTGCTTGTAGGCATTGGTCTCAAATACGTCGTTCTGTCTGGTAGAGCTCCCGTGAGCGTTGATATAATCTATGTCATCGGGCAGTAAACCGGCATCGTCCAAGGCAATTCTTATCGACGGCACCATACTGCTACCATCCTCGGGCAAATCGGTCATATGATAGGCATTGCAACATGTACCGAAACCGGTCAGCTCACAGTAGATGTGAGCACCACGTTGCAGGGCATGCCCCAGCTCTTCCAGTACCAGTATGCCACAGCCCTCGGAGAGAACAAACCCGTCTCTCTCCCTATCAAAGGGCCGCGATGCCTTTTCTGGATCATCGTTCCGTGCGGAGATTACGTTCAACACATCAAAGGAAGCAAAGGTTATCGGGCATAACGGAGCCTCGGAAGCTCCAGTAATCATGACATCAGCCATACCGTCCTGAATAGCATCACAGGCAACAGCTACCGCATCGCTACCTGCGGTACATCCGGTGGAAACCGTGGCACATATGCCCTTCAACTGGTAGCGTGCCGATATCTCTATTGACGGTGTATTAAACATGGATGCGTCATAGAGGTGAGGCCGTACCTTGCTGGGGTCAATGGGGTCCTTGCCACCGTTGGTCACCCTCAAAAACTCCTCGTCCATATAACGGGTACCGCATATAGCATTGGCAAGACAGACTCCGGTCCTTTCCCGGATTTCATCATCGAACTTTACTCCAGCATCATCGACAGCGCTCTGTGCCCCGGCCACGGCAAACTGCACATAACGATCCATACGTTCTACTTCCTCACGGTCAAGGCCGAAAGAAAAGGGGTCAAAATCGATAACCTGGGCCGCCATCCGGGAACGGAACTGGGATAGGTCGTAATCAGTAACCAGCCTGACACCCGATACTCCCGAAACCGAGTTCTCCCAGAAAGCATCCTTACCGATACCATTGGGGGAAATAATTCCCAGTCCAGTTACCACAACTCTTCGCCTCATTGCTAAACCCTCCTGACGCTGAATCGGATTATTCCGTTATCGGGGCAAACAACCCTTGAATTTTCGTTCTCATTCTCAGAAAAGGGGAATTTGGCTCCCATATTAAGGGCAAAAATAACCGGGAAAAGGGCATTATAGGCACCCCCACAAAAACCATCTGGAGTCTTGAGCCCTGTAACCTCGATGTTATCTCCAGGCTGGTAGCCGTAGGCACAATGGCCATTTACATCTTCCACCGTTATAATCATCTTCTTGGGACTTGGCCCATGATTCTCTTTCTTTACCCCCTTCTCTATCTCACCGGAACTGGTGAGAACCTGGGTGAAAAACTCCACCTTACCGCCGTCAGGACAAGTGGTATGTATCGAGCGCGGGTTATCCTCGAACTTGAATTCCGCACCAAAGGTAAGGGCATAGAGACAGGGGAAAAGCACAGTAGCAGCCCCTTGACAGAATCCAGCCGGGGTCTTTGTGAAATCCTCAAACAGGAAGGTATCGCCCTCCTTGTAACCACGATAGCACTCCTCTTTTACCTTGCTCACCGTAACCAGTAGAGGAATATCGTGAAAATTCTTTCGGGCTCCAGCCATTTTGTTGTCCTGTGTCATTTCAAACCCCCAGTTTCATTCAAAATTTCGGTTTCACCAATAAACCTGCCGCTGCCTTCGACACGGTGTACCATCTCTACCATTTTCTGATTGAGTGGAGCGCCTGTCCCAATCTTATCTCCCAGACGGACTATCTCCCCATTAAAGTAGTCGATTTCAGAATTCCTCTCCCTTTTTATGCTCTGTAATATAGACCCATATAGAGGTTCCCGGCTCAGATTGATCATCATCTGGGAAAACACCTTTCCCGACTCCTCCAGCGGCATACCGGCAAGACCGCGCAATCTCTCCACCGGAAATTCCGGCAGCGGCGCCAGTTCTATTCCGGCACGGTCAACGACTTTCAGCGCCTCACAGAGAAGGCGTATACTCAAACAGGCAATACCGTGGTGAGAGAATGTTTCCTGCATGCTCTTCCCGGTCAGGGCAGGCAGACAATTATTCATGTTCAAAAATAGCTTTAGCCATTTCATTCCATTTATCTTCTCCGTGATTCGGACAGAGAAAGCAACCGATAACTGTTCTGCTATGCTCTTAAGAATACCCTCATCACAGGTCGAAAAAGGCTTGCCAATTACCCAGTCGCCCTCAAAGTTATGTACCACCCGACCTGGCTCAAGATAGGTAGAACCAAACATGACGATACTGCTGGCGATATTCTCCCGCGGCACTTTACCTGCCAGTATCTCCTCCGCTTTAACCCCATTCTGTACGGTAAGAAAAGTTGTGTTTGTTAAATCTTGAACATTGCTGTCAAGGGCAGATGAAAGATCCTGGGTTTTCACCGCCAGCACAACCAGATCACAGTTCTCTTCTGCTTTCTCAGCAACATCAACCTGAATATTTTTCTTTCCCCTTACTCCCTCAATGGTAAGACCACGGCTCCGGACAGCGGCAACATCCCTGTTCCGCCCGGTCAGAGTAACGGCGACGCCCTGCTCGGCAAGGTATCCCGCCACCAGGGCACCGATTGCGCCAGCACCGATAACCAGTACCTTCATCAATTTAACCCCAGACGTTCTTTCGTCTCAGCAAGCGGCCTGCCCTGCCTATCCCAGCCACGCAACTGGTAGTATTCATCCAGCATATGCTCAAAGGCCAGCCTGTCCAGCTTGAGGTCCCTTTCCTCCGGTTTCAAACCCTCCTGCCACTCCAGAGGCTCGAAGTATCTGGGCGGAGGCAAATCGTCTTCTCTCTTTACACCCTCTCTGACCAGAAACATCCTTTCGATATTAACTATTCGCTCCCCGGCAGCGAACATTTCCTCGGCCGTCAGACTGATTCCGCTGGCACTGCCCACCAGCCTCGACAGAAATCCGAAATCTATCAGACCAGGCTGGCAATGGAAGGCAATCAGCTTGCAAAGCCCAAGCGCATCAAGCAGAGCCATATATGTCTCCCACCACCAGATTACCCTCCATTTTCCCCGGTAACTGCGGGGGGCAGCGGAAACCTCCCCCCCATATATATCTCTCAAAGTATCGGCATCCAGCCGATAACTCTCCCAGGTAGGCCTGCTTCTCAGATGGTCCAATCCCCGTGATGCGGTGGCATCCCCCAGTGCATAGGCAGGGAAATACCTCAAATCAGCCGGGTCCGACTGGGGAAGGTTTTTCGCCCAGACAAGATAACTTCCTGTCTCCTCGCCCAGACGCTTCACCGCCTCCTTTGCCCCATCCGCCAGAATATCTCCCAGATCCTTCCTATAGGCTATCTGTTGCACCAGTTCAATAATGGCCTCTTCCTTTCCCCATCCAAGCTCGAGACCGTTGGCCAGTTTTTTATCTATCACTCCCTTATCGATCAGCTCTATCACCCAGGCGATCAAATTGGCCGTGGAGCTGGAATCCAGACCGAGACGGTTGACCAGGTCATTGAGATAAAGAACCGTTTCCAATCTCGTTATGCCCACTACGGGGCCGAAACTGGCCAACACGGAATATTCCGGCCCTTCGCTTACTGTATCGCCGACCCGGTATCCATGATGACAGGAAACCGGACAGGAAAAACACCCCGATTTACCTGTATAGTATTTATCCTTGAGAATATTGGGGGAAATATCTTTATTCTGGGGAAATTTCGTGGAGAGTCCATTACAAACCCGGCCCATACCAAGGCGGCGGTTGACCAGTATATAGAGCAGGGATGAACCGTAATCCCCGAGGAGCTTGATCAGCGGTTCCTTAACTAGACCGCTTTGAAATTCCCCGGCCAGACTATTGAATTCAACTTCATTGTCTGGCCTTAACGCTTTGCTACCATTCACAACTACAGCTTTCAGTCTCTTCGATCCCATAATGCACCCCATCCCTGTTCTACCAGCCGTATTTTTCTGCCGATTAACGATGCAGGCAAAACGAACCAGATTCTCTCCAGCTACTCCTATAGATATCGACTGACTGTAACGGCCGTACCTTTCCGTCAAAAGCCGGTTGGTCTCAACGGTAGATTTCCCCCATACCTCCTTCGCATCTTCAATACTTATTCCCCGATCATCCATATAGATATAAACCGGTTTTGAAGACTTTCCCGTGATAAAAAGGAAATCGATCCCGGTCCTTTTCATATAGGACCCGAAGTAACCCCCTATATTGGAATCACCAAGCAGCCCCGTTTCCGGAGATTTCCCCGAGATATTGCACCTGGACGCACCTATTCCCTTCAAACCAGTGACCAATCCCGGCCCAATAATGAGCGGGTTCTCTGGCGACAAAGGGTCAGTTCCTGAATTTACCTTGTGATAAAGCAAATAGGCATTAATCCCACGCCCACCGAGAAAGCACCGGGTAGTTTCTTCCGGTAGCTCGCCAACACTTATCTCTCTGGAAGCCAGGTCCAGATAAGCTATCCTCTGCAGGAGCATACATTCCCCTGATGTGATGGAAATAGCATGATTTTAATCAAGCCCTTATTTCCAATCTATCGTTTTTGATGACACATCAATCAACCTTGCTTGAAAAGCCATAACCGATAAGCCCCTTACCGGTATGGATAGCCGCACTGGCTGACTCCTCGGCAATTTCCAGCCACTCAAAATCAAGCTCTTTAACCAGCATCCCCCTGAGCTTCTCGGCACGATCAATAGCTCTGGTATGTCCGATAACCCCGACGAGTTTGCCGCCACTGCTTCGTTCTTTTGTTATCTCGACCAGCTTTTCCAGTATCTGGCCAACGGTCTTTGAACGGGCAACCGGTCTCAAGGACCCCCCTGTCGACGAGTCTACCTCGGTTATCGACCGGAAACTGGCTGCCTGTTCTGCCTCAGCCCACGTCTTGGCCTCAAATATCCTTCCTCCCTCAGCCTGATAAAAAAGGGTGTCTCTGGCCAGAAAAAGGTTCAACTGCGGTATGATGGCCTCAACAAGTGCCATCACTTCGTCTATACTTTTGCCCTGGACTGCCGCCCTGGCCGCCTGAATAGCAATCAGGGCAACTCCGGTACCCATTGTAAGGGAATCAACCACCTCAATTCGGGTACCAGGTACTTTTTCCCTGGCTACATCTCTACCCTGCAAAGCGGCATTGTGATGGCCGCTGAAAGTGGAGGACATGCTGATATGTAGAATTGCCTCAGTATTTCTCGCCAAATCGACAAAAAACTGGCCAAACTCGGCCACATTGGCAGTTGAAGTTTTGGGCAGGTTCTCCTTGCTGTCAAGACGATTATATAGCTCGTCCATATCTATTTCTGTATCCAGGTACGTTTTCCCATCCATAATGATCGGTACAGGTATCATGTAAAAGCCATACTTGCGTGCCACCTCGGGAACTATAGTGCCGGAATCACTGCTGACAACTACCTTTTCCATATCGCCACCTCGCTAAAAATATTAATATCTCCTCTTGCCAAACCGAAAGGCCACTACTGGGTAAATCTCCTCAGCAACAGGCAGCAGTTTTGTCCACCGAGACCAAAACTGCTCTTCAGACAGATATCCATGTTATGGTCACGAGCCTTATTGGGTACATAGTCCAGGTCACATTCCGGATCAAACGTCTCGTAATGAATCGTTGGGGGTATAATGTTATTGTTGATGGCCATTACGGTACCGATGGCCTCTATAGCACCGGCAGCAGTAACCATATGACCAAACATTGACTTGAAGGAGCTTACCGGTATCCGGTAGGAACGGTCACCAAAAACCATCTTGATAGCGCTGGTTTCACTACGGTCATTTAGCTTGGTACTGGTTCCATGCGCATTGATATAGTCTACCTCCTCAGGAGATACTCCAGCATTACCGAGGGCATTTTTCATGGCGACTGCTTCCGTCTCCGGCTGGGGAGCTGTAGCATCATAGGCATCAAAAGACCAGCCCGCTCCAGCTACCTCAGCCAGAATAGGTGCACCTCTCTTCCGCGCGTGTTCCATGCTTTCCAGTACCAGCACACCAGCCCCTTCCCCATAAATAAAGCCATTACGGTTCAAATCGAAGGGACGGCTTGCCTTTTCTGGATCCGGTTCCCGGGTAAGGGCTCCCAGCAGGCTGATCGAGGCAATACCCAATTTTCCCAGCGAGGCATCGGAGGCTGCCGCTATCATTACGTCAGCATGGCCAAACTGGATGAAGTTTCTGGCCGTGGCAATAGCCTCTGAGCCACTGGCACAGAGGCTATTGACCGTGGTATTGGGCCCCTTTGCTCCCAGTATCATCCCCACCTGAAGAGAAACTGTACTCGGGCCAGCCTTGGTAAATAACAACGGGTCAACCCTCCTGGGCCCCCGTTTGTTAAGTCTTTCCCAATCCTCTCCAACATAGTGATATTCCAGCATATTGGTGCTGATAACGCCGACCCGCTCCGGTTGTTCAGCAACCATATTCAACCGGGCTCTGGCCATAGCTTCATTAAGAGCCGGGACAACCAGGTGCACGCAGCGCGGTGTACGATATACGGTCTTGGCATCAATATAGTCCGCCGGGTCGAAATTCTTTACCTCTGCAGCCAGTTTTACCGGGTAATCAGAGGCATCGAAACGGGTAATAAAATCCACTCCCGATTTCCCTTGCACAAGGCTGTCCCAGTATTCATCGACGTTATGCCCTATAGGACACACAACTCCCATGCCGGTAATAACTACACGCTGCATATCAAGTCCCCCGCTCCTTTTCCGATGATTTGGTGAAAGCCTGACAACACAAGTTTTTTCAGGTAAAATAGGCCTCTATCGGTTATAAAATGGAGTATCCAGAACCTGCCCGGTAGTAATAATCAGTAAAAACACTGTTATTGACAGATTGGCTTACTCCGGAAATATCCTCCGAACTGAAAAGGTCTACCAATAATATTACTTTGGGTATACCAGCTTGTCAACCCTCTCCGCTATCGAGACAATCAAGCAGTTTTTTCAGATTACAAGTATGTGACAAATGATCATGGCAGGTATATATTTAGTAATACCTGGTTGCGCAGTTAAATCAAGTCAACAGACGAAGATTTCCGAAGTGGAGGCATTGAAGACATCGATATTTTGCCTTTTATAGCAGGAAATGGCGGGCTATTCACTATTGCGGGCCTGGCCTACATGGCAGGTTCCTTCCCCAGTGCATATTTCATCACCAAAAAAATGATCGGTACAAACGTAAGCGCGGAAGGTTCCGGCAACGTGGGTAGCATGAACACCTACGGTCTAATTAAGAAAGAAAGCTCGGGGGGAAAAGCGGCGGCAGGATTGCTAATGACCCTGCTCATAGACCTGGGGAAGGGTATACTGGCTATTTACATAGCTCGTTGCCTCAACTTCACCGGCTATGACCCGCTGGCAGCAACCACAATAGCCAGCACCTTTGTGGTCCTGGGGCATAACTACCCCTTCTATTTCCGTTTCCGTAAGGGTGGCAGGGGAATAGCCCCACTAATAGGAATCCTGCTGGCATTGAAGCCGATATCAATCGCCATATGGGCAGGGACTGTTCTGCTCTCTATTTTTATCACGCAGCGGATAATGGTGGGTAAAATATGCCGGGACAGCTTTTCCAGCGTTTTTTCCGTAGTAGGTAGCCAGGTAAACGGCAGAATAGCGGGTCTCTGTCTCGCCCTGATACCGCTCTACTTCTACGACTCCCGATTGTTCTTCCCAGCTCTTTCGGCAACGTCCCTGATACTGGTAAAACACTCGGGTATTATAAGGCAAATAATAGGCAAATTGCGCAACAAACAGGCTGAGAACTGGTAATAAATGCTGCGGTATAACCTCGTTATACTACGTAAGTACAAGTCCCCATATTAACCTCTAGGAACTATAGGAATCTTATCAACCTGATACTGGACAGTGGTTGTATTGCATAATATAATTATTACAATGAATGCGTGGGGCAGAAAAGAAACTAGAAAAGGGAGGCAGATAGGTGCTTTAAGAGTGAGGTATATATAGCTGGGGCCTATACCCAAAATTCAGCCCACTGAAGGTTGATGGCGGTCTAGCGGTCAGTGATGTATTCCGGAAACTTTATGCGGCTTATCAGCAGCCTCGAGCATTTGTTTTTCGACATCTTATCTCAAGCAACTTTCCCCCAATATTCATCTCAGAGTAAGCTGTTTCCCTGTTTTATCATTTCCTGGCAGTGGTATATCCGCTTTCAGTAACATAGGCTCCAATTTGCAGGTTTCATTCATTCAGATTGACATTCCTACCACATTGAGCTTGCATATTTACAGTAAAGCAGAACAGGTAGAGCTCTCTGAATCGAGCCTGTATACCAATTTAAGGAGGTAAAATATGAAGACATTAGAGCTAACACTTCCCAGCACATCTGATACTATGGAACAAAACGAAGAGTGGCTATGGTTCAATAACAACGGTTACGGGAAGAAAAGGCTACGGCTTCACGACTATGCCACTATATACAACATACCCGGCCTTTATGAGACAATTTTCTGTGATGAGCTGAAATCTCAATCCTGGGAGGTAATACCCAGCATGCTTTCCTATGAGATAAGCAAGTCAGGCGAAAATGGGAGTGACCTAAGGGTACTGGACTTTGGTGCCGGCAACGGAATGGTGGCAGAGGCCCTAGCAAGCCAGGTAGAGTACCAGTCAATGGTCGGCATCGACATACTGCCCGAAGCTAAAAAGGCGACAGAGAGGGACCGGCCCGGCCTTTATGACCGGTACTATGTCGTTGACATGAGCCAGGTTGAAGCCGGCACGCTGGAAGAACTGCGCGGCTACCGTTTCAATTGCCTGGCAACAGTAGCCGCCCTCGGCTTCGGAGACATTCCCACGGAAGCCTTTGTACAAGCCTTTAACCTGGTGCTTGACCAAGGGTGGATAGCCATCAACATCAAGGATAGATTCCTGGGCAACCAAGATAATACCGGTTATGCCAAGTTAATCAGGAGAATGCTCAACAACGACATACTAGATATTCAATTCGAACAGAAATACCGTCACCGGTTCTCCGTAGATGGGAAGGAGCTATTCTATTATGCAATCGTAGGCAAAAAGAAGCGCTACATAAAGTTCGATGATTTTCACATCTAATTCCGATACCTGTCATTTAATTTTACCTGAATGTGGCCAATCGGCACATCTCGATGACTTAAGGATGATTTTGTCCAGTACACCGGGGCACACAATCTGCTGTATTGGAAGAAAGGGGTGTTTTTAATGGAGCGCCGACGGTGATATATGCTAGAATAGGCAGTTAGCGCTCTATTTTGAATGCCTGTCCGGTAACAGATGAATATCCCTTTCCATACCTTGTATCCGGCATATTAATATTCCCAAACAGTTCAGGCATCACGACAAGCTGATGAATACCATCAAGGTAGAGCAATAAAAAGAAGTAAAAAGGAGCAATATATGACTTCAGACATCATTTGTGACATCAAGGATCCCTCGCTGGCTGAAGAGGGGAAACAACGGATAGAGTGGGCATCACGGGAGATGCCCGTTATCAAAATTATCAGAGAAAAATTTGCTCAGGAGAAGCCATTCAAGGGTATTCGAGTTGCGGCTTGCCTCCACGTAACAGCGGAAACAGCCAATCTGGTTTTGGCCCTGAAGGACGGTGGCGCCAACGTGGTGCTCTGCGCATCCAACCCCCTGAGCACCCAGGATGATATCACGGCCGCGCTGGTTGACTACGGAATTGCCACCAACGCCGTCAAGGGCGAGGACGAGGTAAGGTACTACCAGCACATCAATACGGCCATAGATAACAAACCACACCTTACTGTAGATGACGGCGCCGACCTGGTCAGCACACTTCACACCAAGCGTCGTGAAAGCCTTGAAGGCGTTATCGGCGGTACGGAAGAGACCACAACCGGCGTTATTCGCCTGCGCAGCCTGGAAAAATCCGGCGAACTAATGTACCCCATTGTCGCGGTCAATGATGCCAAAACAAAACACCTTTTTGACAACCGTTACGGCACCGGGCAGAGTACCATCGACGGCATCACCCGCGCGACCAATATATTATGGGCGGGGAGAAAGGTGGTGGTATGCGGTTACGGCTGGTGTGGACGGGGTATCGCCATGAGAGCCAGGGGTCTGGGCGCCCATGTAATAGTATGCGAGGTGGAACCAACCCGTGCCCTGGAAGCAAACATGGACGGCTATCAGGTTATG
>JAGYOC010000320.1 GCA_018399795.1 Dehalococcoidales bacterium | reverse complement strand
GTGGTAAGTGTCATCTTTACATACACCCGTCCCACCTCATCCTGGTAGAGCTCATAAATCAGCCCCATATCTACAATCGAAAATCCGATTTCAGGGTCCTCTACCGGCCGCACCTTCTCTAGCAGTTCTTCCTTACTGTACATCCGACTGTGACTCCTTGAGCATTTGCTCTGCAGTATTCCACACCAACAGCGCGCATTTTATCCGAACCGGATACTGCTTCACCCCGGACATCGCCTCCAGGTCGGCTATATCGTCCGGGAGCTCTACATCATGATCGGTGAGCAGCATCTCCTTAAATTGCTGGATTCTCTCCAACGCCTCATCTACAGTATGCCCTTCAAGAGCCTCACAGAGCATACTGCTGGAGGCCATAGAAATGGAACAGCCATGGCCGTCGTAGCTTACCTTTTCAATTTGGTTCCCGTTCATTTTGGTAAACAAGGTTATAGTGTCGCCGCAAAGCGGGTTTTTCCCCTCTTCTCTGCTGGTTGGGTCTACAATTTCAAATCTATGCTTCTTCGACTTATAATGATCAAGCAATATATCTCGATATAAACTATCACTCACTGCTACTCTCCTCCTCTCCATATTCTAACTCATTCAGTTCGAATTGTGCACCGGGCATACGCGATCTAAGCTGATCGGTAAAAGCAGCTGTCAATAAAACTCGAGTATCCTCCCGACTAATTCCCCGCGATTCAAGATAATAGCGGGATTCGGGGTCAATCTCGGTTACCGTTGAACCATGGCTGCAGCTTACATCATTCTCAACTATTTCAAGCTCCGGAAGCGACTCTATTCGGCTCTGCGGACTGAGCAGCAAGCTTCGGTGCTGCTCGTGACCGGTAGAACCTGGTGCTCCGGTGGGAATTTTAATTGTACCCACAAACATGCCATGGGCTGCTGCCCCTAAAATTGAACGGGTTTCCACATTACTCATAGTATGGGGGGCATACTGCTCAACCACTGACTTTTGACCGCAAAAACTGTGGTCGCTGCTGCCTATATCACCAGCTTGCATTAGAGTATATTCCTCCAACTGGGCCCCTCGTCCCAGCAGTGCATAGCGTCCGTCATGCATTCCCGTTTCAAAACTGCCGATCTCCCGTCCTATCCGCA
>JAGYOC010000319.1 GCA_018399795.1 Dehalococcoidales bacterium | reverse complement strand
TATGTCGCTGGTCTTTTTCTGCCCAACACACATGCTGATGAATTTCCTCAGGTGAGTAAAAGGCTGGCTCAGATAGGTGTTGGTAGAATCAAAGGGGGTATTTAAGCTTTGACTATTTCGATAGCTATGGCCGGTAAGGGAGGCAGCGGCAAGACGTCTATCGCCTGTCTGGTTATGCGTTACCTGATAAACAGGAGTACCGGGCCGATACTGGCTATTGATGCTGACCCCAATGCCAATCTGGGGGAGAGCCTGGGTGTTGAGGTGAAGCATACAGTGGGCAAGATTTTGGATGATTTCCAGAGGAACAAGATAGACATACCGCCCGGGATGACAAAAGAGACCTATCTGGAATATCGCTTGAACGAGGTTATAGTTGAGGAAGCGAGGTATGACCTGATAACAATGGGGCGGGGTGAGGGGCCGGAGTGCTATTGCTATCCCAATCTAGTCTTGAGGAAATTTGCTGACCGTCTCATGGGTAATTATGACTACGAGGTTATGGATAATGAGGCGGGAATGGAGCACCTGTCGCGGAGAACTACGCAGGATATTGACGAGTTATTGATTGTGGCCAATCCTACTGTGAAGGGGGTCAGAACTATTGCCCGCATAAGAGATATCGTAGCTCAGCTAAGGCTGAGGATAAAAAGGCAGTCGGTGGTAATCAACCCTTCCCCGGATAAACTGCCTTCTGCGGTTGAAGGAGAGCTGGAACGACTGGATATAGAGCCGGCGGCTATGATACCGCAGGACAATGACCTGTATCAGTACGATGTTGAGCTACGTCCCTTGATAGAGTTACCGGATAGCTCGGTTGCGGTTAGGGCAGTTGACGACCTGATGGCAAGGCTTACCAAATGAATAGAAGATATTTTTGTCGGGAACTGCCAGAGGTATATTTCCCGGCTGTTGGGATTACCAAAATAAAAAACAAAAATGGAGGAAATGATGACAGCACAGATTATTAACGGTAAAGAGGTTGCAGAGCAGATAAGGGGTGAATTGATACCGCGTGTGGAAACACTGAAGGGTAAAGGTGTGGAACCTGGCCTGGCGGCAGTTATGGTCGGCGAGGATCCGGGAGCACAGTCCTACCTGAAGGGTATCGCCAAGGGATGCGAGAAGGTTGGTGTTTATACCGAGACGGTAAGCCTGCCTGAGGATGTAAGTCAGGAGAAACTGGCACAAACAGTCGAGGAACTTAACGATAACGCCAAATTTCATGGCATTATTATTCAGCGCCCTTTGCCCAAGCATATCAACGAAAGTGCTATCCTCAAGCTGCTTGCTACCGAGAAAGATGTTGACTGCCTAAATCCGATAAGTATGGCCAAACTGGTTTCTCGAGAAACCGATGGATTTGCTCCCTGTACTCCATCGGCCGTTATCGAACTACTGGACCGGTACAAAGTGGAAATTGATGGTAAAAGGGTGGTTATTGTCGGCGGTGCTGGCAATATCGGCAGGACTGTTGGCATAATGCTTTTAAATCGCTGGGCTACTGTGATACTATGCGATTACAAAACTGTAGAACCTGTTGCCGAGTATAGGAGAGCTGAGATTCTGGTCAGTGCGGTAGGCAGGGCCAAGATGGTAACCAGGGATATGGTAAGCCCTGGTACTATTGTTATCGATGTCGGTGTTAGCAGGGGTGAGGACGGCAAAATGAGCGGGGATGCCGATTATGATGAGGTAAGCCAGGTTGCCGGAATGATAACACCGGTACCGGGTGGAGTCGGCTCCGTAACGACAACGATACTGCTGGCTCACACTGTTGAAGCTGCAGAGAGGTTGAGCAAATAGGTATGGTGACAATACTGGACGGGAGAAAAACTTCAGCCGAGATAAAAGAAGAGCTGAAACGAGAGACGGAAAGTCTCGCCGGTAAGGGAATAGTTCCCGGCATTACCGGAATTCTTGTCGGTGAAGACCCCGGTTCGGCCAGCTATGTCAGGCTCAAGGAAAAGGCGGCCAATCAGCTGGGTATCCGCGCGGCGATGCTTAAGCTGGCCGAAAATGTATCCGAAGCGGATGTTCTCAAGGAAGTTGACCGGCTCAATCAGGATAAAAATGTCCACGGCATTTTTATCCAGTTGCCCATGCCAGGGCACATCGACGAAAACAGGGTGCTCAATGCGGTGGCACCGGACAAGGATGTGGACGGATTCCACCCCAGCAATGTTGGCAGGGCCTGGCTGGGACAGAGTGCCTTCCTTCCCGCAACACCCATCGGTATTCATGAGATACTGGTGCGGTATGGCTATGCCAATCTGAAAGGGAAGAGCGTGGTTATAGTGAATGTGGATAACCTGGTTGGCAAGCCGCTCGCATCTTTGTGGGCACAGGAAGCTGTTGGGGCCAATGTAACTTTATGCCACCCCAATGCTCCGGACCTGGCCAATTACACGCGCGGAGCTGATATAGTTGTGGTTGCAGTAGATAAAGCCAGGTTCATTACCGCGGATATGGTTAAGGAGGGTGTTATCGCTATAGATTTTGGTGCCAACTACATAAAAGACCCTTCGGATGATAAGGAGAAACTGGTCGGTGATCTGGACTTTGATGCCATCAAGGAGAAAGCCGAGGCAATTACACCGGTTCCCGGTGGTATCGGACCGATGACAGTTACCATGCTTATGCATAGCACGGTCAGGGCTGCCAAGCTGGCCGGCGGACTTCAATAACCTAGGGGGCATTAACGGTAATGGAATACGAAATAGAGGAAAAGAGCGCGCCGGGAAGAGAAAAGGTTGAGGTGCTTGGGGGAACCTATGAGCCGGGTAAGCCCGATAACGAGGACCTTGGCCGCTGGCGGCAGAAATTGAGCAATCGGCTGGAGAAGTTGAAGTATCTCAGAACCGGGGAGCGTTATCTTTACGGTAAAGATTGGTATGGCAGTGAAAAGAGGAAAAACCCAGCTTAAGAGGGAGGTTGTAAATGGCCCTTGAGATTCCAAAAACGCAGTACAGTGGTAGCATCAGGGAGATAACACTTGGTGGTGCGGAAAAGGGAATAAGGGTTGGTGGCGAGAGTTGCTACCCTTTTTACCTGTTTGAAGGTGAGATGCCCAGGTTGCCCCGGATAGCTATGGAGGTCTATGACGCAGAGCCCGAGGAATGGGCTGAAGCGGCTCTGGAACCATTTCAGGGTGTGACCGGCGACCCGGTGGCGTGGGCGCAAAAATGTGTCAATGATTATGGGGCTGAGATGATAGCGCTGCAACTCGAAAGCACTGATCCCAACGGTCTGGATCGTGGTGCCGATGAAGCTGCGGAGGTGGCCAAAAAGGTGGCTGATGCTATCGAAGTGCCCATTATCGTATGGGGTACGGCCAATCATGAGAAGGATACGGCAGTGCTGAGCAAGGTAGCCGAGGTATGCCATGGGAAAAACCTTGTTATCGGGCCGGTGGAAGAAGGCGACCACAAAAAGATTGGTGCCCAGTCTATTGCCTATCAGCACACCGTAGCGGCATCGACTCCCATCGATATCAACCTTGCCAAACAGCTTAACATTCTGCTCGAGAATCTTGGCGTGCCCGATGAAAAGATTATTATGGATCCCACGGTGAGTGGCATCGGCTATGGAATCGAGTATACCTATTCGGTAATGGAGAGAATGCGAATGGCCGGGCTTGCTCAGCAGGATGAAAAGCTACAGTACCCGATCATCTGCAATCTGGCCAAAGAGGTATGGAAAACCAAGGAAGTACACCTTACTGTCGAGGAAGAGCCTACTCTTGGAGATGCCAGGAAAAGGGGCATAATGATGGAGGCGATGTCGGCGATGGTATTGCTTATGGCTGGTGGTGACGTCATAATTATGCGTCATCCGGATGCAATAGCGCTGGTAAAGGATACCATATCCGATCTGGCACAAGCTTAATTTTGAGGTGTGGAAATGGAAGAAAAGGGAAAAAAGAGTATCGATCCTGCTACCAATGAGATGATCGAAAAAGCAGCGACCGATGGCTGCAATATTGTCTTTGATAGGGCAGAAACAATGAAACCCTGTCCCATCGGTGCTGTAGGTAGTTGCTGCCAGAACTGTAGTATGGGTCCTTGCCGCGTTCCGCTCGCCAAGGGTAAGGAAGAGACTGCTGAAGAGAAAAGGAAGCGGAGGGGTGTTTGTGGGGCCACTGCAGAGACAATCGCCGCCCGTAATTTTGCCCGTATGGTGGCAGGTGGTGCTGCGGCGCATGGTGACCATGCGCGCAAGGTCACGGAGACATTTCTTGCCGTAGCAAGGGGTGAAGCACCGGGATACCATATAAAGGATGAGCAGAAACTCCTGCAGCTGGCGCTCGACCTGGGTGTGGAAATAGGGGAGCGCAGCAATGAGGAGATAGCTATAGATATCGGTGAGATTGCCCTCAAGGAGTTTGGCAGACAGGAGGGAGAAGTCCAGTTCCTCAAACGGGCTCCTCTGAAAAGGCAGGAACTCTGGCGCAAGCAGGGGGTTTCCCCGCGAGGTATCGACAGGGAAGTGGTGGAGATAATGCACCGTACCCATATGGGGGTTGATCAGGAATACCATAGCCTGCTCCGGCAGGCGGTACGGACAGCATTGTCCGATGGTTGGGGGGGGAGTATGATTGCCACCGAGCTACAGGATGTCCTGTTCGGCACCCCGGCACCTGTTCTTGGGCGGATAAATCTGGGTGTACTCAGAGAGGATGAGGTAAACCTTATAATTCATGGGCATGAACCGCAACTTGCCGAAATGCTTGCTGTGGTAACCCAGGAACCGGAAATAATCGAGTACGCCAGGTCCAAGGGTGCCGCAGGGGTTAATCTTGCCGGTATGTGCTGTACTGCCAATGAAATACTGATGCGTCACGGCATACCTCTGGCCGGCAATTTCTTGCAGCAGGAGCTGGCTATCGTTACCGGTGCCTTGGATGCCATTATAGTAGATGTTCAGTGCATCATGCAGGGACTGGCCGATGTAGCCCAGTGCTATCATACCAGGGTAATAACCACCGATGCCAGGGCTCATATTGAAGGTGCTACCCATGTTGAGTTCGATGAGCATGATGCTCCGGGGATTGCCCGGAAGATTGTCCGGATGGCCATCGATAATTTCCCCAATCGCAGCCCCAGTGTATGTGTCCCCAGGCAAGAAACGGAGCTGATCGGTGGCTTCAGCCACGAGACAATCAACTATTTGATGGGGGGCATTTACCGGGCATCTTACCGTCCTCTGAATGATAACATCATAAACGGCCGGATTCGTGGTGTGGCGGGGGTTGTCGGTTGTAATAATGCCAGGGTAACTCATGATGATGTTCACCTTACAGTGGTTAAGGAGCTTATCAAGAATGATGTTCTCGTTTTACAGACTGGATGCAGTGCCATGGCCTGTGCCAAAGCTGGCCTGATGTTGCCGGAGGCTGCGGACCAGTATGCAGGTGAGGGTCTGGCCTCGGTATGTAAGGCCATCGGTATTCCCCCGGTTTTACACCTCGGCTCCTGTGTTGATAATGCCCGTATTTTGGTTGCGGCCACAATGATGGTCAAGGATGGTGGGCTGGGTGATGATGTTAGTGACCTACCTGTTGCTGGAGCGGGTCCGGAGTGGATGAGCGAAAAGGCGATCTCCATTGGACAGTACTTTGTGGGCTCGGGTATATTCACCGTGTTCGGAGTGAACTGGCCGACTCTGGGTAGCAAGGAGGTAACCGATTTCCTGTTCCGGGATTTCGAAGATCTGTACGGTGGTATGTGGGCTTTTGAGGCAGACCCGATTAAGATGGCTAAAATGATGATTGAGCATATCGATAAGAAACGCAAGGAACTGGGTATAGATAAATCCCGTGAGAGGGTCCTTTACGATATGGCAATGAGGCGCGAGCTGGACGCCACCTGATAAAACTAATTCTTAGGTTGTGAGAGGTAAGGTATGTCAAAAATAATTGCGTCGGCTGCTATCCGTGGAGCTCACAAGATCGTAGGTCGGGCTGAGGAGAAGTGGCAGGCAGCAATGGATAAGTGGGGTGCCAATGAACCGGTGGGCTTTCCCAATACCGCCTATTATCTGCCGGTTATCTACGGGATAACAGGGATAAAGGTAGAAAAGCTGGGCGATGCGGAATCGGTTCTGGAAAGGTGCCGCTCTCTGTTGCCGCCACC
>JAGYOC010000318.1 GCA_018399795.1 Dehalococcoidales bacterium | reverse complement strand
TGGCGGGAGAAGGTAGAGACAGCAATTCAGAAAGCCCGCGAGGCGGGCTGTGAAATAATAACCGATATTGATATTTCCAGCTTTCGAGATGCCATGGAACCGGTGTATACTAGCCACGGAAAGAACCTCTCCGAATACATCGAGCGTATTCGGGCGGTAAAATGAGTAATTAGGAGGCTAGTATGAAAGTACTTTTACCCGCAAAATTTCTGTTCGCTCTGTTTACTCTGCTCATACTGCTGACAATAAGCGGCTGCGCCACCCACCAGAGCGGGGTTGTGGAAAACCCGCCGGGCTTTTTTCACGGTCTGCTGCACGGCTTTCTGATTCTATTCAGCTTTATCGGCAGCCTGTTCACCGACTACGAGATGTACGCAATACCGAACTCCGGCCCCTGGTACAACCTCGGCTACCTGATTGGCGCATCAGCCTTCCTGGGCGGCGGCGGGTCGCGGGCGAAGCGGCGGTAATAATACAGGAGGCTGCCGGCTACTCTCAGTTGCCGCAAGCTATCACAATAATTCAGTTAACCCTTTTTACTCCTACGAGTTCATCAGCCCAGTTCTCAGGCCATCGTCTGTAGTATCGATCAGCTCTTAGAACCTTCATCCGAGTTAGCAAGTTCATTGTAAATGAGGGGATTCCGATTATGATTAAATAAAGGGGGCCAAGGTATAAAGACTGGATTGAGTGACCATATTCATGCATGATCGTCTCCTCATCAACCAATGCATACACAATAATGTACATGCCTAAAGAGACTCCAAACACTTTGCTTGTGTGGTAAACCTTGGAGGACCCATAATTTTGATCATATACTGCACGGCTGAACAGTATCACTAATAAGCCTAAAAGGTTTTGTGGCAATTCCCATATGTATCTAAGTATATTCTTAATGAGACCTCTCCGCACAACAGTGTTTTTAATATACCACAAAAAAGATAGGAAAAACCACACCCCTGGGATAAGTGCCTGTCATCCCAGCTTCGGAGAGATCTATTCTATCCCCCAAAAAAACTGCCCGGCGGAGAAGTTCTTCGCCGGGCAGTTAGGTAGATCCCTCTAGAGATCATAAAATATCAGGTGAGGAGATTACTTCCCCTAACTATCTTCCAGTTCAAATTCCACCCGTCGGTTCTTCCACCTGTTTTCATAATCGTCGTGGGGAAATATAGGTTCACTGCCGCCGCGGCCTACCGCTGAAAGGCGCTCTTCGTCCACGCCCCGTTCCACCAGGGCGTCCACAATCACTTCCGCCCGTTCCTCTGAAAGGGGCAGCAGCACTTCTTCCTGTTCACGTTCCATCTGCTCGCCTTCGTTATATATGTGTAGTGCGTGTCCTTCCACGCGAACATTCTGGCCGGGATACTTCTTTAACAACTCTGCGATTTCATCCAGGGTTTCCTGGTTTTCATCTACCACATCCTGGTCGCTTATATC
>JAGYOC010000317.1 GCA_018399795.1 Dehalococcoidales bacterium | reverse complement strand
CAGCGGCACCGGGAATTGAGTTCAATTAAACAGGTACGATTTACCTAAAGGCCTTGGCATTTCAAAAATCTTCGATTTTTGAAAGTGCCTGTTTAAAAAATATGAATGAGGGCTGAAAAGTGTGAATGATCTGGAATTATACGTACCAAGCCGGGCCTTTTGCTACTACGGGGCTATTTCGCAGCTTGGTCGCTCTTGTTTTAATGGCAGCTGTCGGATACTTCTGATAACGAACTCTCACTTGCCGGAAACTGCCGGGTTAAAAAGTGTGCTTAGTACTGCAGAGGCAAATGGGCTGCATATTATTGTAGCACCGGATATACATCCCAATTCAAGTGATTCTGTAGTTGACGAGGTGATGGATATTGCCCGCATCAGCTATATCGAAGGGGTGATCGGTTACGGCGATGTGGATGCCCTGTCTGTGGCCAGAGCGGTAGCGCTGCTGACACCTCAGAAGCTGGAGCTTCAGCAGCTGTATGACGGGCTGCCGGATCACACAGAGTCGCTTCCCTATGTAGAGATACCGGCTACCTCAAGAAGTCCTTTCCTGTTTAACGGCGGACTGGAACTGGGTGACAGGTACGACAAGAGTACCCGCTTTCTGCAGGTGGAGGCTTTTCGTCCCTGTGCGGTTATACAGGACCCGGCGCTGCTGAAAGAGTTCTCCCGAAAGTACCGGGTAGCTGCCCTGCTGGATACTCTTTTGCTGGCGGTAGAGAGCTATTTCTCCAGAAATGCGACCTTTCTCTCCGAGACCCTTTCCTTACGTGGTATCGGAGTTGCAATCAATAATATGACCGCCCATCAACAGACTCCGGATGCAACCGAAACCCTGTTTCAGTCCCAACAGGCCGGATTCTTTGCAGGGCTTGGCCTGTCGATGAGTACTCCCGGCTGGGGTACAGCCGCCGCATATACCCTTGGGCGGCTGGTTAATGTCCCGCAACCGATTATTGCCACTATTTTGTTGCCCTACGTGCTGGAGTATGGAATTAAGGTGTGCCCGGAGAAGGTGGCCAGGATGGGTAACATCCTGGGCGAAAACCTAAAGGGCCTGTCGGTGGTCGCGGCAGCCGACAGGGTAGTAGAGTCCCTGCGCGCTTCCCTGGGGGTCGATCAGCTCCCCGGCCGGCTCAGCGAGGTGGGAGTGGAGGAGCAGCACCTCTCTCAGACAGCTGCAAAACTGCTGGAAGTTCCCTTTTTAGAGGCCCTGCCGGAGCCGGTTTCGAGTCAGGAACTTTTCTCTTTTCTTAAAGATGCTCTTTAATTCTGCACTTCAGCACTTCAGCATTTCTGCACTCCCACCCCAGAGCAGCCCCGGAGAGGATAGATGATTAGCCTTCACAAGCTCAGATCCCTGCCTCCGAAAACAAGGATACGTAAAATTATCACTATGCTGGAGGAGTTGGAGACCCAGCTCAAACGCGGGAAAGGGCCGGACCGGTACTATATCCGGCAGGTGCTCCAGCTGCTGGAAGGCGATGAGAAGCTTCTCAGCCCTGAATTACGGGTAGAGGTCGGACGGCTTATTCAGCTGCCGATGGAAGACTCGGAAGCTTTTATGCACAGCCTGCATAATGTGCGTTACGGGGTTATGACTGCCCTGGGAATAGTTCCTGCGGACTGGGATTTCTTTGACCCTGAGAGCGGACTGCTTTCACGCTCACGGAATGCGGTGCTGCCGATTTCCCTGTACCTGGACGACATC
>JAGYOC010000316.1 GCA_018399795.1 Dehalococcoidales bacterium | reverse complement strand
CCGAAGTTTGCTTCTCCTGCGGCAGTTTTAGAGCCGCGGTCGTCCGCCGGTCTTGATTCCAGGATGAGCAGATGTGCATCCGATGCCTTGCCGAAGAACATGGCGGATAATTTTACAAAGGATGCTGCTGTCCCGATGCCTGCAGCCAGCAGCATCAGGTAGGCCGGGTGGGAATGAAGTGCTTCCGACACCAGTACTTTCCCGGTGAACCCCGCCAGTAAGGGCAGCCCGGAAATGGAGGCGGCTGCAATTAGAAAGGCTATTGTGTAGAAGGGAAAAAAGCGTCCGAGACCGCGGATTTTATATACATTTCGGGTGCCCACACGGGTGGTGACATGGCCGACGGTAAGAAAGAGCAGACTCTTAAAAAGGGCATGGGCAATAATATAAAAGAGAGCCGCCGAGCGGCCGATTACTCCACCGATGCCGAAGGCCGCCAGAATGTATCCCATCTGCGATACCGAATGATACCCCAGCAGTTTCTTTGCATCCTTCTGTACCATTGCAGTGGCTACTCCCCATACTGCAGTCACTCCTCCCAGCCATACCAAGGCCTCCATAAGCTGGGGGAATTCGATCAGCTCAAAGATTCTCCACAAGGCAATCATGGGGGCCTTGATTACGAATCCGGAGAGCAGGGCTGACACAGGATATGGAGCGGCGGTATGGGCATCGGGCAGCCAGGTATGAAAGGGGGTGACCGCGGCTCTGGTGAGTATGCCGGCGGTAATGAGGGCGAGGGCTAACCCAGCGGCTGACTGGACTCGTGCAACCGGCAGAGTACCAGTAAAAGCGCGTGGGACAACAGCGGAGTTAAGACTCTGCAGGCGTTCGGCGATCTCTGTTAGGGCCAATGTACCAGTGAGTCGGTAGAGGATCCACACTCCAATCAGGAAAAAGGTGATACTGAGAGAACTGATTAACAGATACCGTATTGCCGCCAGACGAGAACTGAGGCTGCGGTCATAGCTGATTAAAATGAATGAGCTGAGCGACAGTACTTCAAACCAGACAAACAGGTTGAAAATGTCACGGCTGCACAGTACTCCCTGCAGTGAAAACAGAGCCATGAAAAAGAAAAAGTAAAACAGGGACCCGAAGCGTTTGTAACGTCGGGTGGCCAGCCAGGCTGCCGAGGCGATAACAATATCCGTGAGGGTCGCTATCCAGGTTAGCCCGTTTACTGAGAGGCTGATGCCGTAGGGTTCAGCCCAGCCCCCGAGGCTGTATTCGAGAGACTGTCCATATAAAATCGCCGGGGCAGCTGCATATATCGCCCACAGTGACCCTCCCAGCCATACCAGAAAGGCCGGGGTAATCGAATAACGGGGAGGCAGAAATTTACCGATCAGGCTGAGGATTGCCGCAATAAGGGGAGCGAATAAAATTATTAATACCGGTAGTTCACTCTGCGGGTTCATCTAGTGATTCCTCGATTTCACGGATGTCCAGACTTCCGCAGCTGCGGTAGAGTTTAACCGCCAATATAAGACCCACTGCGGTTACCGAGAGTCCTACCACAATCGCGGTTAGCATCAAGGCTTGGGGAATCGGGTCCACGATCATTCCCGACTCGGTTTGGGTGAGAATTGGAGCACGAATGCCGTCCATACGACCGGAAAGAATAAAGAGGATAACTACAGAGCTGTTCAGAAGGCTCAAGCCGATGATTTTACGGATAAGTGAACGGCTGGCCATTATCCCGAATAATCCGACACAAAAAAGTGCAATTACTAAGAGCTTATCCATCTGACGGCTCCAGGGTTTCACGAATAATCAGCAGACTCAATAAACCGATACCGGCACCGACCTTTAGGCCGATTGCTAAATTCATAAAGAAAATAAACCAGGCATGGGGTCGGGATGTTCCCGGAAAAGGGTCTGCGAGAAAATAACCGGTAGCGGCTATTCCGCTCACCCCTATCAAAAACAGTAAGACAAAGCCGGCAGTTTCTCCCACACTAAGGGCAAAATTAGACAATAGATCTTCCCTCCGCTCACTTCTACAGCCGAGGGCAGGTAGAATCAATCCCGAGGCCAGCACCACTCCCCCCTGGAATCCGCCGCCCGGTGAGAGATGTCCATAACTGATAAGGTAACAGCCAAACAGAAGCACATAAGGAGATAATTTTCGGGAAGCTACA
>JAGYOC010000315.1 GCA_018399795.1 Dehalococcoidales bacterium | reverse complement strand
CTTGGTGTCTGGAATGTATGAAAACCCTCCCGTAATTCTTGTCGCCTTTCTCCAACCGGTGAATATTATTTATGAGCTAATATCAAAAGGTGTGGAAATTAATGACGCGGGGATAGAGAAAGGCGTAACCTTCCAGTAAGAGAGAAAAATAGAATGGAGGGAATACGCCTTGGCAACATCATACCAGAAAAGACGAGGAAAAGAACAGGGGGACGAGGTACAGGATGCGCTGGAAGCATGTGTTCGAGAGGGAGCCAGGCAGATGCTGGCTGCGGCATTAGAAGAAGAGGTTAACGGTTTCCTGGAGAGATCCCGTTACCAGCGGGGTAAGCAGTTTCGCGGTTATCGCAATGGCTACCACCCGCCGAGGGAACTGACCGTGGGTCTGGGGCCGGTCAAAGTACGGGTACCCAGGGTAGCCAAGGTGCCTCCTGATGTGTCACCGCAAGGATTTCAGTCCCGGATAGTGCAGCGTTACCAGCGGGCATCCGAGACTACGAAGAGGTTATTTGCCCGGCTCTACATGGAAGGACTGGCCACCGGTGATTTCGAGCCGGTGTTCCGGGAGCTTGTCGGCGAGACGACGGCGCTGTCACCCAATGCCATCGTCCGGCTTAAGGAGAGTTGGGAGCAGGAATACGCAGCCTGGCGGAAGCGGCCGCTGTGGAATCATCAGTATCCTTACGTTTGGGGTGACGGGATTTACCTGAAGGCAGGGATTGAGAAGGACAAGACAGCCCTCCTGTGTGTCGTCGGCGCCCGTGACGATGGTGAAAAGGAACTGCTGGCGATGGAACCGGGCTATCGGGAGAGCAAGGAAAGCTGGGCGGAAACGCTCCGTGACCTCCGTAACCGGGGGCTGGAAGCGCCGATGGCAGCCGCGGGCGACGGCGCCCTGGGGCTCTGGGCTGCCCTGGACGAGGTCTATCCCACTACTGAACACCAGCGCTGCTGGAACCACCGCACCATGAATGTCCAGGCCAAACTGCCGAAACGCTACCAAGCGGAAGCACGCCAGCGCTTGAGGGAGATGTATGAGGCTCCGACGCGGAAAGAGTGCGAAGAACTACGAGATCAGTATACCGCCGAACTTATGGGTAGAGACCAGCGGGCGGCTGCCGAGACTGTACTTCGGGACTGGGAGGACTTCATCACCTTCTATCACTATCCCAGGGAGCATTGGATACACCTGAGAACTACCAACCCGATAGAGTCCATCTTCAGCGGCGTTAGGCTAAGGACCAATGCGGCCAAGCGAATGCGACGGCGGGATAATGCCCTCTATCTGGTGTTCAAGATCGTGCAGCGGCTAAGCCGGAACTGGCGGTCTCTTAACGGGGGCGCTACCCTGATGACCCTGGTACTGGAAGGACGCACCTTCAAAGATGGCATTCTCCAGCGGGAAAAGATGCCCGAGTTGGCGGGGGTGAGGAGCTAACGAAAAATATGCTGGAAGGAATTTCCACAACATTTGACAAGAGCTCTCCCCCATCATTAGCTACACCTATGGTTAGAGCAGGACATATGAAATTGAGCTTTATACCCTTTCGGTATGCCCATTCGTCCCGGCGTACTTGGCCTTCCAGTTGTAGGCATCGCTCATTCCGTATTTCCGACAGAGATCAGCACCCTGGCGCCGACTGCTGATTCTTTGAGTACGGCGATGAGATGTGGCTGTTGTGGGGGGGGGAGTCAGTACTCTGAACAGTCCCTGAACTTCTGTTCGAGAGAAAGGAACTAATTCCGGTGCTACAGGGGTTACTTGTTTCATACTCAAACCCTCCCCAGTGAGTTTAGTGTTGCTGACAATATCTAGTATAGTTGCTAAAAAC
>JAGYOC010000314.1 GCA_018399795.1 Dehalococcoidales bacterium | reverse complement strand
GCACCGCCCAAGAAATTCTTTAAATATATCATCCGCTATTTTATCTTCTCTATCTTTTAAACAATCTTTAAGATGACTTAAAAAATCATCTGTTACACCTTTATCTCCAGATAACATCTCTGTAATACCACCGCTATAACCAATAAGCATAGCATTATCTTTTATCATTACTTCCTCTTCTTTAAAAGGTACATCTCTGGCTACACCTAAAGGGGTAGGTTCTTCTGCAGCAAAAGTATCTATAGTCCCATCTCCATTAATAAATATCAAAGGATCATGCCCAGCATTAACATATTTCAGACAACCCCTTTTTGCATCATATAAAACATAAGCCAATGTTGCATATTTAGCCTGTTCAGCATATTTAAACATAGTATTATTCAAAACTTGTATGACTTTATTCGGTTCTTTATATACAGAAGCACATGGGTAAATACGACCTGGAACAGCTGCAATGAGCCGGCCCGGAAGGCCGCAACAGAGCCGGCCAGGTACAGGCGCCAGGCGCGGGTGAAGTGCTCGTCGTACATGGCGGTGACCTCGTCGGCCCTGGCCTCGAAGCGCTCGGTCCAATGGTCCAGCGTCTGGGCGTAATGCAGGCGCAGGTTTTCCACGTCCAGAACAGAAAAATCGCTGTGTTCGCAGATTGCCATGAACTCACCGATGCTGGGCGGGTAGGCACCGGGGAAGATCCGTTTCTCGATCCAGGCGTTCATCAGCATGGGGCGGTTACGCCCGATGCTGTGCAGGAGCGCGATGCCGCTGGGCTTGAGGCTGCGCTTAATCAACTCCGACAAAGCCTGGTAGTTTTCCTTGCCGACGTGCTCGAGCATACCGATCGAGACGAAGGCATCGTACTGGCCGGTGATGTTGCGGTAATCGTCTTCCACGTAGGTAATGAGATGGTCCAGCTCCTGGCTTTCAGACTCCGATTGAGCGTAAGCCAGCTGCTCCCGGGAGATGTTGTAGGAATGAACCTTCACTCCGTAGTTTCGAGCCATGTACCGAGCCAGGCCACCCCAGCCGCAACCCGCTTCGACCACGGTCATGCCCGGCTTCAATCGCAGTTTCCGGCAAACATGTTCGAGCTTGGCCAACTGCGCCTGTTCCAGTGTGTTGTCGGCGTTTTCGTAATAGGCGCAGGTGTACTGCATCTCAGCCTGATCCAGCCAAAGTCGGTAGAACTCGTTGCCCAGATCATAGTGGTGATGAATGTTCTCTTTGGCCTCGGTAATGCCTGTTGAGCGGGGATTATGATTGCGCCATAGCGCGTCCAGCCAGCGTGGCCACTTTTGACGGGCGGCGTGCACGGATCGGTACAGGCTTTCCATCAAGTCTGGCAGGTCCCCTTCCACATCAAGGCGCCCTGCGCTGTAGAGGTCGCCGAAGGCGAGATTAGGGTTGGCCACCAGGGCATACAGCGCCTTGTGGTCTTTCAGGTGCAAGGTAAAACGGGTCGGTGACTGCTCCGGCTCAATCACGTCGCCGTTCCAAAGGCGGAAACGGATCGGTGGTGTGCCCGCCATACGCATCAATTTGTTAATCAGCCAACGTTCGTAGCCATGTGGCTCCCGCTCTGCCTCCATGGCGTCCAGCGGTAAGCTCAGAATGTTAGCCTTGGTGGATTTGTCTGGATAGTCGGCTTTGCGGGCTGTTCCCTGTGGCATGAATACTCTCTCCCTTTGTTTCGCGTTTTTCGGCGTCGTCCCGAATGCAGAACTGAGAGTCGCGGTTAGCCTTTAGTAT
>JAGYOC010000313.1 GCA_018399795.1 Dehalococcoidales bacterium | reverse complement strand
CGATAACAGCTACGAAACCAGGCTGGAAATGCTGCTGCCGAGGATGCTTCCAGAAATCGGCAGGGAGCTTTTCCCCGATTAATTGGAGTTAGCTTTGTCCAACGCAGAATATGCTTTTATGTCGGCCTATCTAAAGGGGGCTGAAGCCAAAACGGTTACCCGGGAACATGTCGATCGTATGTCCCGCACCACCGCCCTCAGTGACATCATGGAAGCCATCCGGGGCACCGAAATCAGCAGCTACCTTGAGGCGACATCGATAAAAAGCTTTGCTGATTTCGATCAGTCCCTTTGGCAATACTTCGGGCAGTGTCTGGAACGGCTGGAGGGGCTCAAATTGATGCCGGCCGCCATGCGCGGCATATTGAATTCTTACCGGTTAAAATACGATATTATCAACGTGAAGTCCGTCCTGCAGAGCATCCGCTCCGGCAAGTCAGCCAGGCTGATACCGGTGGGCGTGATTCACAACCGCGGGTTGCTGGATGAGCTATCCCGGGCCGACGGCGCCGATACCCTCGCCCGTTTGCTATTGGAATGTGGACTGGGCGCTTATGCTGCTATCCTCAGAGAATATGATTCTGGCAGCGAGGCGAAACTCAGGCTGCAGACCGAAGCCAGAATGGACGGGGAATACTACAAGGACCTCCTGGAAACCAGCAAGGACATAGAAGACGGCTTCATTCTGGCCAGAATCATCGGCCTTATGGTGGACCTGACCAACCTCAAGATCGCCAGCCGTGCTGCCATTGAGGAAACAGGTACAGCCACCTCCGATTGCATTATTGAGGGGGGTTACCTGCTGTCTCACCAGACGATAGAGGGAATGATATCCGGCAAGCTTAACGATATCCCCTCATCCCTGGGAGGTACTCAATACCGAAATATGGCAGAAGAGGTAGTAGCCAGCTACAATAAGACCGGCAGCATCACCGCTATCGAAGAGGTGATAGACCGCTACCGCATGGAGATGCTCAAGGAGATACTTTCACCACGGGTGATGAGCCCTCTGGTTGTCATCTGGTACCTGACCATCAAGGAAATGGAGCTGAAGAACCTGAGAATGGTGTTGAAAGCGGTTTTCGATGGTATATCTGTGGACGAAATAAAGGAATATCTGGTTTTCTGATAATGGCTGACATAAAACAACGAGGAATTGCGGTAATAGGTGACGAAGACCTGGTCAACGGAATGAGGCTGGCTGGAATAGATAATTACCATATTATCGCTGACACCGACAACGCCGAAGAGGTCAGAAAAGCCCTCGGGGAGGTGCTTGCTGAAACCTACGTTGCCATAATAGTGCTTCAGGAGGACTGCGCCAGGCACGCCGAGGACCTGATAACACGGTCCCAGGAAAAGAGTGGCACCGCGCCGGTAGTCATCGAGGTCCCCTCGAAATTCGGCACACAATATGAAGATGTCAGTCAATACTATAAGTCATACATCAGAAAATCCATCGGCTTCGATATAGAAATCTAGGCTTTTGGTTTTTACGGAGGAGGTAATCTATGGGAAAGATATGGCGTGTATCGGGACCTCTGGTCATAGGGGAGGAGATGAAAGGGACAAAGGTATATGAGGTCGTCGAGATAGGTAGTGACAGACTGGTCGGAGAAATCATCGGCCTGGAAGAGGACAGGGCGATAATACAGGTACACGAAGAAACCCAGGGTCTCAGGGTCGGAGAGGAAATAAGGGGAACCGGGAATATCCTTGCTGCCGAACTTGGCCCCGGTCTCCTCGGCTCAATATACGATGGGCTTCAGAAATCGCTCACCGTGCTTCTGGAAAACAGCCCTTTTATAGAACGCGGTGCCAAAGCATTTGCGCTGCCAAGGGACAGAAAGTGGCACTTCACCCCCACGGTCAAGGCAGGCGACAAGGTTGGCGAGGGCGCTGTAATCGGTACTGTACAGGAAACAGAGATCATCGAACACCGCATAATGGTGCCGCCGGGAATAAAGGGCACGGTTAAAAAGATAAGCGAAGGTGACTTCACTGTGATCGAACCGGTAGCGGTACTCGATTCAAATGGAGGCGGGGAAAAAGAGCTCATCATGATGCAGAAATGGCCGGTTAGGAGGCCGCGCCCATATATGCGCAGGTATCCGGCTTCCAGGCTACTTATTACCGGTATGAGAATTCTTGACTATATGTTTCCGCTGGCCCTCGGTGGCAAAGCAGCCATCCCGGGCGGTTTCGGAACCGGCAAGACAGTCGCCCTGCAACAGCTTGCCCGCTGGGCACAGACACAGATAAATATATATGTGGGGTGTGGTGAGCGCGGCAACGAGATGGCCGATGTACTGCACAGCTTCAGAAAGCTCTACGACCCCAAAACAGGAAGGCTTCTCCAGGAGAAGGAGATCTTCATCGCCAACACCTCCAATATGCCGGTGGTAGCCCGCGAAGCAAGTATATTCGTCGGAATAACCATGGCAGAGTACTTTCGAGATATGGGCTACGATGTATTGCTAGTCTGTGATTCCACATCGAGGTGGGCAGAGGCAATGCGAGAAATTGGAGGCAGGCTTGAGGAAATTCCCGGCGAGGAGGGATTCCCAGCCTACCTGGGTTCCCGGCTCGCCTCATTCTACGAGCGATCCGGTCTGGTGCAGTGTCTGGGCAGCCCAGAAAGAAACGGTTCGGTAACGGTAACGGGAGCGGTTAGCCCGCCGGGGGCCGACTTCAGCGAACCGGTTACCCAGAACACGCTCAGAATCGTTGATGCATTCTTCGCCCTGGATACATCACTGGCCAACAAGAGGCACTTTCCGGCGATAAACTGGCTGACCAGCTACAGCCTCTATGTTGACGGAGTGAAAGGCTGGTGGTCCGAAATAAGCCCCCAGTGGGAAAATACCCGTGCCACCGCCCTTAAACTGCTTCAGCAGGAGGCAGAGCTGGAAGAAATCGTGCGGCTGGTCGGTCCCGAAGCACTCCCGGAAAGCGACAAGCTGGTAATGCTGGTAACCAGGATGATACGGGAAGATTTCCTCATGCAGAGTGCCTATAACGAGGTCGATACCTACTGCGTGCCGCTCAAGGCACAGCTTATGCTGCAGACGATAAACCGGTTCTACGATCTGGCCCAGAAGATGCTGGAGGCAGGAACTACAACCGCCGAACTCCGTAATTCACCGATTATTCCCAAGATATCCCGGATGAAAAATATCCCCAATGATGAGGCTGAAGAACGCATCAAACAGCTATGGTCGGAGATGGAGTCCGCTCTTGTTCCGCAAAAAGGAGGTTTATCATGACACCGGAATCACTATATGTTAAAGAGACCAGAGCCATCAACCGCACCAAGGGTTCCCTCCTGGTAGCGGAAAGTATACCCGGCGTACAGTACAACGAAATGGTCGATGTAACTCTCGCCAGCGGCGAGGTAAGGCGCGGTCAGGCGATAGATATCAGTAACGAAGCTACCATCGTACAGGTCTTCGGAGGCGTCAGCGAGGTAGACCTGATAGATAGCCGGATCAGGTGCAAAGGAGAGACCCTCAAGCTACCGGTAGCCCGGGACATTATGGGTAGAATATTCAACGGTTCCGGTGACCCTATTGACGGGGGACCGGCCATAATCCCCGAGGACTACCTGGATGTAAACGGCGGACTGGTCAACCCGGCCGGCCGTGAGCCGCCCGCCGAATTCATCGAAACCGGCATATCGGCCATAGATGGCCTCAATGCGCTGGTTCGGGGACAGAAGCTGCCCATATTCAGCGGTTCGGGGCTACCCCAGAACCGGATAGCGTCCCAGATAATACGACAGGCTTCGGTTAAAAAGACGGAAGAGCAGTTCGCCATTGTTTTCGGTGCTATAGGCATCAGCTATGACGACGCCGACTTTTTCATGCAGAACCTGGAGCAAACCGGAGCCCGGGAAAAAACGGTTGCCTTTATCAACACCGCATCAGACCCCGTTATCGAGAGGATATCTACGCCCAAGCTTGCCCTGACCGCAGGAGAATACCTTGCCTGGCAACAGGGAATGCATGTACTGGTTATCATTACCGATATCACCAACTACTGCGAAGCGCTGCGCGAGCTTTCGGCAATGCGTGAGGAAATACCATCCCGGCGGGGCTACCCGGGTTATATGTATACCGACCTGGCCACGATGTACGAAAGGGCGGGCAGAATCACCGGTAAGGAAGGTTCGGTAACAGTAATGCCCATTCTCACCATGCCGGACGATGATATCACGCACCCCATCCCTGACCTGACCGGCTATATCACGGAGGGCCAGATAGTCCTTTCCCGGGAGCTGGAAAGAAAGGGGGTATACCCGCCCATCGACGTTTTTCTTTCCCTTTCCCGAATGATGAAAGAGGGCATCGGGGCCGGCAAGACCAGGGAAGACCACAACAACGTATTCATGCAGCTCTATGCCGCCTATGCCGAGGGATGCAACCTGAGAGAGATATCGACTATTATCGGGGCCGAAGCGCTGGGAGAAAGGGACAGGATATACCTGAATATTGCCGACCGTTTTGAAAAGGAATTCATCTCGCAGGGTGAGGAAACGAAACGAAAAGTGGAGGATACCCTCGATATCGGCTGGAGGCTTTTCTCAGCCCTCCCCGAAGAGGACCTGAAGCTTATCGGCGAGGAATTTATAAAGAAGTATCTTCCCAAGTATGCCCAAAGCACTGAGCAATAACGTTATTAGGCGGAGCCAGAGATAGAAAATGCCACAGCTTATTAAGGTAACCAGGCCAACCAAAATCGAGCTAATCAAGTTGAGACGCCGGCTTGCCCTGGCCTCAAGAATCCAGAAGCTGGTCAAGGACCGTGTATCTATACTGGTTATGGAGTTCCTACAGATAGCCGAACAGACGGTAGAGCTTAAAAAGAGCCTCCTCGAAGATTTCTCGGCAATGTACCGGTCTCTATCGCTATCTGCCGGTTATCATGGCTATATCGCGCTGGAGAAGGAGCTCAGTGCCAGCGAGGGCGGCCTGGAAATTGCCGCCGGGCTCAGGAATATCGGCGGGGTCAAAATTCCCGCCTTCGAGCTCAAGAAAGAAAAGCGAAAAATCAGGGGGTATAGCCCCGCTGATACCTCCTCATGGGTGGACAGAACCGCCGAGCTTTCCGAAAAATGCCTGGAGAACATTGTCGAACTGGCTGAGCTACAGAAAAGCATGGCACAGCTGGGCGCCGAGATAAACAGGACGAAGAGAATAGTAAACGCGCTGGAGTACCTGATAATCCCCGGCCTGCAGTCAACGATAAAATACCTCAATATGAAGTTCGAGGAGAGGGACAGGGAGGAAAAGGCACGGCTCAAGAGGGTCAAGGTACTCCTCGAACGGAAATAGGCAGATGAGCGGAGATTTAACATACGAGCGCATACTCCAGGAGTGTCTTACTGGGGAGCTAAAAGTGCTCAATGCACACCTTCCCACCAGGCAAAAACCCCTGGCCATCCTGCTTGAGGAAGAATACCCCCATGTATTGTGTAATGACGGCAGCGTCCACCTCTTCAAACAGAGAGAGCTCGAGTATCTCGCCGGAATTACGAACAGCGACGAACAGGAGATGCTCGTAATTCCGATACTTATCCAGATAGATACCGGCCGCAGCGAAATGGATGTGCTCTGTCCCGGAGATGCAGAAAAGAAGGTGATACAGGGCGTCCTCAATATGCCGCTGGATTTCCAGGGAGGAGCAGCCCGGATATACCGCCCACAGCTGGCCGTTTTGCGCAGGCGGCTGAAAACCACCACTCAGTATCTCTATTCCCCCCATCTTTAAAATATCGTTAACAAGCATACTGTACCATGGTACTAATTATCATTGTCGAGGGTAAGACAGTATATAATAACCAGGCAGTCAAGCCTTTTTGGCCGGTTGAATTCAATACCAAATGCTGCTATTATATCCTAGGGAATTAAATGCGTTGTGGATTTATGCCCCCGTAGCTCAGGTGGATAGAGCACCAGCCTCCGGAGCTGGGTGCGAGCGTTCGAGTCGCTCCGGGGGCGCTTTTCAGGCAATCCCACTGGCAACTTCCAGGAGGACTTTCGGTGACGAAAAGTACAGGACTTGTTGAGATCAGGTGGCACGGCCGGGGTGGGCAAGGGGCAGTTACCTCTGCTGAGTTGCTGGCCCAGGCAGCGATAAACGAGGGCAAGTATGCTCAGGCATTTCCCGCCTTCGGTGCGGAGAGAAGGGGTGCACCGGTAGTGGCCTTCGTCCGGATAGATAAGGATAACCCGATAAGGGTTAGAGCCGAAATCGAAATACCCGATATCGTGGTCGTGCTGGCCGCAGACCTGCTGCGCGTTGTAGATATCGCTTCGGGGCTTAAAGATGACGGGATAATGGTGCTCAATACATCGAAGACTGTCGATGAAATAGAGAGTGATTTCGACTTCAAATGCAACCTGGCGACCGTTGACGCAACCAGAATCGCCCGTGAGATGCTGGGGGTGCCCATTGTAAACACCGCCATGGTGGGAGCACTACTGAAAGCTGCGGAGGTAGCCAAAATGGAATCTTTGAATGAGCCATTAAAGCACCGCTTCGGGCGCCTTGCCGATAAGAATATTAATGCCATGAAGAAGGCGTATGAGGAAACCACTGTAAGGGGGCAAAAGTAGTTTGACTGAATCAGAAAAAAAGCCAACCTGGCGTGATATAGAGATCGGGGCCATTATTACGGAGCCGGGCAGTGCCATGCAGTACCAGACCGGTGACTGGAGGACCCAGCGGCCGACCTATAATCACGAGCGATGCATCAAGTGCGGTCTCTGCTTCATATATTGCCCCGAGGGTTGTATCCATCCGACGGAAGAGGGATACTTCGAAGCGGACCTGTATTACTGCAAGGGTTGTGGCATCTGTGCCCGGGAATGCTGGACCAAAGCGATTAACATGGTGGAGGAAGAGTGATGACACAGAGGGTAGGAATAGAGGTTTCCAAAGCCGTTGCCATCGCCGCCCAGCTGGCCAATGTTGATGTTGTTGCTGCCTATCCGATTACCCCGCAGACGCACATCGTGGAAGACCTTTCCGAGATGGTGGCAAGTGGAGAGCTGGACGCTTCCTATATACCGGTGGAATCGGAGCATTCCGCAATGAGCTGCTGCCTGGGCTCCGCTTCGGTTGGAGCCAGGACATTTACCGCCACCGCCAGCCAGGGGCTGGAATTGATGCACGAGGTACTCTATGTTGCTTCGTCAATGCGCTTTCCCATCGTAATGGCGGTAGCCAACCGTGCTCTCTCGGCACCCATAAGCATATGGGGCGACCATTCCGACGTGATGTCCGTGCGGGATACCGGATGGATTCAGATATTCGTTGCCAACGGCCAGGAAGCCTTCGACAACGTGCTCTGCAGCTTCCGTATGGCTGAAGATAGAGGAGTGCTGCTCCCCGTTATGATACACCTGGACGGATTTCAACTGACCCATGTTATCGAGCCAATATACCTGGAGGACCAGGATAAGGTAGAGGAATTCCTGCCCGATAACGATTACCCCATAACTCTGGACCCGGATAATCCGGTATCGATGGGTGCCTTCGGCCCGCCGGATATCTACACGGAGATAAAAAAGGCACAGAATGTGGTTCTTGAATCCTCCAAAAAGACAATCCTCAAGGCCTGGAAGGAATTCGGCGACATCTTCGGGAGGTACTACTCTCCCCTGAACTGTTACCGCTGTGAAAACGCAAAGGTTATCCTGCTGGCAATGGGAAGCTTCAGCGAGACCGCTATGAGTGCCGTCGATGCCATGCGTGAGGATGGACATAAAGTCGGCCTGATACAGCTTATGCTGTGGCGACCCTTCCCCTTTGAAGAGATAAGGCAGGCAGTCAAGGACATCGATGTACTGGTGGTATTCGACCGGGCGGTATCCTTCGGCGGCCCCGGTGGGCCGGTCTGCTCCGAAATCAGGTCCGCCCTCTACGACCTGGAAAAGAGACCTAAAGTTATCGGCTTTGTCGGAGGCCTGGGAGGCAGAGTGGTATCAACCCCGGGCTTCAGAGAGATAATCGAGCGGGGCATGAAAGTAGCCCGGGAAGGAAGCGAGCAGGAGTTCGAAATGTACGGGGTGAGGGAATAATGGAGAAATTCAGTGTTTTTGTTCCCAAGTTGGTGACCAAAAAGGAGAACTTTGCCCCCGGTCACCGTGCCTGCGTCGGCTGTGCCGAAGCCCTGGCTTTAAGGCAGTCATTGAAGGCGCTGGGAAGAGACGTAATAGTGGTAAATGCTACCGGCTGCATGGAAGTTGTCTCGTCCCCGTTGCCGCACACCTCGTGGTGCGTACCCTGGATTCATACCCTGTTTGAGAACGCAGCTGCCGTAGCTTCGGGCATAGAATCCGGCCTCAATGCGATGGTGAGAAAAGGCAGGCGCCCGGCAAAGAAGATAAATGTGGTAGCTGTGGGAGGTGATGGTGCCACCAGCGACATCGGATTTGGAGCCATTTCCGGCGCACTGGAGAGAGGGCACGACATGCTCTACATCTGCCTCGACAATGAAGCCTATATGAATACCGGCATACAGAGGTCTTCGGCCACCCCTTACGGTGCCTCCACCACCACCGCACCGGCCGGTAAGAAGAGCATCGGGCAGGTTACCTGGAAAAAGGATATGCCCGGCATAGCTGCAGCCCATAACATTCCCTACGTTGCCACTGCCTGCCCCAGTTACCCCTTCGACCTGATGGATAAGGTGGAAAAGGGAGCAAATACACCAGGCCCGGCATACGTACATATCCTGTCAGTCTGCCCTACCGGCTGGAGGTGTGCCCCTGACCTGGCCATAAAGGTGGGGCGCATGGCCGTGGAAACGGGTATTTTCCCGCTATACGAAGTTGTCGACGGCAATTACAGAATGACCATAGAAGTACCGCAATTGCGCCCGGTACAGGATTACCTGAAAATGCAGGGCAGGTTTCGCCACCTTTCGGAGAAGACCGTCGAGGAAATTCAGGAAAGGGTAAATCAGGAATACGCCAAGCTCAAGGAGAGGGTAGAGTGCACACAGCAGAAGGAAAGATAGACAAGAAAGTAGCCTCGATACTGGATAGATACGAGAATGACAGCAGCATGCTTGTATCCATCCTTCAGGATATCCAGGAAGAGTACAATTACCTGCCCCGAGAGTCCCTGGAGCAGGTCAGCAGGACCATGGATGTCCCTTTAAGCAGACTATACAGTATCGCTACCTTTTTCAAGGCCCTGAGGCTGACGCCCAGAGGCCGCCATCTGATAAATGTCTGTATGGGTACCGCCTGCCACGTCCGCGGGTCGGTCAAGGTACTGGAGGCTATCGAACGTGAACTTGATGTCGAGCGTGGCGGTACCACCGAGGACCTCGGCTTTACCCTGGAAACGGTCAACTGCGTCGGAGCCTGTGCACTGGGGCCGGTGGTAATCGTCGACGGAGAATATCACGGTCAGATGCGCTCGGAAAAGGTCAAAGATATGATAAAACAATATTCTTGACAAGAAAGAGGAAGCTATTGGACAGATTAAGCTCTCCTGAGGAACTGGCAAAACTACAGGGATCAATAATAAGCAAGCGTGATGAAAACAAACCGTGCATAACGATTTGCAGCGGGACCGGCTGCCATGCTTTTGGTTGCGAAAAGGTAACCGAGGCCTTCCGCGAAGAGGTAAAGCGATTGGGGCTGGAGGAAAAGGTTGATATCAGAACCACCGGATGCCACGGATTCTGTGAAAGAGGCCCACTGGTGGTTATCCGGCCCAGGGATATATTCTACCAGCGTGTCAAGGCCGGCGATGCTCCCGAGATAGTAGCAGAGACCATTCTCAAGGATAATATCCTTGACCGACTCCTCTATACCGATGGTTCCGGTAAAAAGCTCATCCACGAGCATGAAGTACCGTTCTATGCCCGGCAGAAGCGGTTTGTTTTCGGCAATAACGGCTACATTGACCCCACCCTTATTGAGGATTACCTTGCGGTAGGCGGTTATTCAGCCTTGGGAAAAGTCCTTTCCGAAACGAAGCCGGAGGCGGTAATCGAAGAAATAAAGAAGTCGGGCCTGAGAGGACGCGGTGGGGGAGGTTTCCCCACCGGTATCAAGTGGGAATCCTGCCGCAACGCACCATCAGACGACGGCATCCGCTATATCATCTGCAATGCCGATGAAGGAGACCCGGGGGCCTATATGGACAGAAGCCTCCTGGAAGGGAACCCCCACAGCATACTGGAAGGTATGATAATTGGAGCATACGCCATAGGAAGCCACGAGGGATATGTGTACGTACGCCACGAATACCCACTTGCAGTGAAGAATATACAGCTGGCTATCGAACAGGCTGAAGAGTACGGACTGCTCGGAGAGAACATCCTGGGCTCCGGTTTCAATTTCAAGGTAAGGATAAACCGTGGCGGCGGTGCCTTCGTCTGCGGCGAGTCTTCGGCATTGATGGCATCCCTGGAAGGAAAAGTGGGCGAGCCGAAGGCAAAATACATTCACACGGTGGTAAAGGGGCTCTGGGATAAGCCCACCACCTTGAATAACGTGGAGACCTGGGCCAATGTACCCCTGATAATCAACAAGGGCGCCGAATGGTATACCAAAACCGGCACCGAGAACAGCAAGGGAACCAAGATATTCTCCCTTGTAGGCAAGGTCAACAACACCGGTCTGGTGGAGGTGCCGATGGGGATAACGCTGCGGGAAATCATTTACGATATCGGCGGCGGTATTCCAGGCGGCAAGAAATTCAAGGCGGTACAGACCGGCGGCCCCTCCGGTGGGGTTATTCCAGACAGCTTGATAGATCTACCAGTCGATTTCGATAAGCTGACAGAGGTTGGCTCCATGATGGGCTCCGGTGGCATGATTGTAATGGATGAAGACAACTGCATGGTGGATATCGCCAAGTACTTTATCGGCTTCCTGGAAGGAGAGTCATGCGGCAAGTGCGTGCCCTGCCGGGAAGGGCTGAAGAGAATGCGGGAGATACTGGACGATATCTGTGATGGAAAAGGAAAAGAAAGCGATATCGAGCTTTTAGAAAGGCTATCTGAAACTCTTGTCGACGGTGCTCTCTGTGCTCTAGGCACGACAGCACCCAATCCCGTACTGAGTACAATCCGCTATTTCCGCGACGAGTACGAGGCCCATATCAGAGAGAAGAGATGTCCCGCTGGTGTCTGCAAGGCGCTGATAACCTATCAGATTATCGAGGAGAAATGCCCCGGATGCGGGCTCTGCGTCAAGGCCTGCCCAACAGGGGCAATTACCTCTACGGGCAAAAAGAAACCGGTGGTACTGGACCAAGAGAAATGTATCAAGTGCGGGGCCTGCTACGATGTCTGCAAGCTTGGTGCCATAAAAGTAAGCTAAAGGTGTTATTGGGATGGTAAGACTGAAAATCGACGGACGGGAACTACAGGCAGAAGAAGACAAAACTATCCTGGAAGTAGCCCGTAATAACGGTATCTATATTCCTACCCTTTGTTACCACGAGGAAGTATCTCCCTATGGCGCCTGTCGCCTTTGTATGGTCGAAGTGACACAGAAAGGTAAAACCAAGGTGGTCGCTTCCTGCCTCTATCCAGTTGCGGAAGGAATTTCGGTCAAGGTCAACTCAACAAGGCTGAGCAACATCCGCCGCACCGCGATCGAACTGCTCCTGGCACGATGCCCCGACTCAGAGGTAATACAGGAAATGGCCCATAAGCTCGGTGTCGAAAAACCGGCTTTCAATACAGATAATGACAAGCACAAGTGCATCCTGTGTGCCCTCTGCACCAGGGTATGCGAGGAAGTGGTGGGAGTTTCCGCCATAAGCCTGGTTAACCGCGGTGTTGACAGGCAGATGGCCACGCCCTTCTTTGATTGCTCCGAGGCATGTATTGGCTGCGGTTCCTGTGCCTACGTCTGCCCCACCAAGGCCATCAGCTTCGAAGACGTTGGTGACAAACGGGTAATAAAAATGCCCAACGTGTCCATGGAATTCAAGCTCAAGAAGTGCAGCAAGTGCGGCAAGTACTGGGCTCCGGAGAGGCAACTGGACTACATCGCCAGAGTAGCCGGTCTGGCCCCTGAAGCCTTCGATGTCTGCCCTGATTGCAGAGATTGAAGCCCGATAGATAGCACAAGCGCTTGAACCCCGGCAAGCGGTCTGCTATATTTATTCTCGTATCGGGGTGTAGCGCAGTCGGCTAGCGCGCAGCGTTTGGGACGCTGAGGTCGGAGGTTCAAGTCCTCTCACCCCGACCATATTACCAAAGATGTATGGTTGTCATTGTCGGAGGTAACTTATGGGAACACCTAACTGTTATG
>JAGYOC010000312.1 GCA_018399795.1 Dehalococcoidales bacterium | reverse complement strand
GATGACACCGATAATCGAGCCCCAGAAGGTGTTGGTACCGCCCACGATGACCCAGACCAGTACGTAGAGCATATAGTGCAGGCTGAACTGGCTTGGGCTAACGATGCCCATGAAGTGGGCGAAAACGGCACCGGCAATACCGGCGAAGAATGAGGCAGTAATATAGGCGGTCATCTTGTGCCGGTAGACATTGATACCGAGGCTCTCTGCCACCGAGTCCTGCCAGTGTATGGCCTTCAGGTTCTGCCCGAAGCGGCTCTGGTCGATGCGCATCATAACATAGACACATACCGCGGCTATCCCCAGGGTGAGGTAGAAGTAGGAAGTGATGGTATCAAACGTGATACCGCCCGCATGAGGAGCAGGGATGTTCCAGAGTCCGCTCGGTCCGCCAAAGGGGAACTTCCAGCGGTTCCAGCTCAGCCTTACCGCTTCGCCCAGAGCAAAAGAGCCAATCAGGAAATAGAACCCCTTCATCCGGAACATAGGGTAGGCGGTGAGTGCGGCGAAACCAGCACATACCAGACCTCCCAAAGGCATAGATACCCATACGGGTAGGCCCATATAGCGGGCGAACATGGCGCTGCTGTAACCCCCGATACCCATGATAACCACGTGTCCCAGCGAAAACTCGCCCGTTGTTGCCAGCAGGCGGTAGGCGACAGCAACGATAATCCAGATAACAATCATGAGTATGGTGTTAACCTGGTACTCTCCCATGAAAGCTCCCATTGCTGCCAGACCACCAAAAAGGATAGCAAAGCCGATCATATTACCATTTCCTTTACGCACGGCCCATTATCCCCCTTGGTCTTATTGCAAGAACTATGAACATGAGCATTACGCTGGCGATACTGGCCATGGTGCTATCAAAGGTGACGGTGACGAAGTTAATCATAAACCCGTAGATAAATGATGCGATAAGGGCCCCCTCGATACTGCCCAGGCCGCCGACAATGGTTACCAGCAGGGCATAAACCAGTGCCATATGGCCCATATAGGGGTCGACTCTCATAATGGGAGCCATGAAGGCGCCGGCAAAACCTGCGAGTCCGGCGCCGATCGCCATCGTGATAACATCAACCCGGTTCATGCTTATGCCCTGAAGGGCGGCTGCCTCCGGGTCCTGTGACTTGGCGCGCAAGGATTGCCCGGTCTTGGTGCGGCGCAGGAAAAACCAGAGTGCCCCGATGGCGCATGCCGCCGCTGGAATGACCAGGAGCCTCTGGTAGGCCATGGAAATGCCCATCACATCTAACGAGCCCCTAATGTAGGGTGAAACCTGCTTCATCAGCCCTACGTGCCAGGTTGTGGCGACGAAGACCTGGAGAATGAATATCATGCCGATGGACATGATAAGCCCCATAAGGGGTCGTCCTCGCATGGGGCGGAACAGCCCGCGCTCCATGGCCAGTCCCAGTCCGGCAACGATGGCCACAGCGAGGACTATGGCTAAGGGAAAGGGGATTCCTCCCTGGGCATAGGCAATCCAGACGACATAGGCACCCACCATATACAGCTCGCCGTGGGCCAGGTTGAGTACGCCCATTACGCCGAAGACAAGGGTAAAACCTATAGCGATTATGGCATAGAAAACACTTACCGTAGCCGAATTGGCTGCAGTCTGCAAAGCAAAGTCAAGGCTCATGCTACTCTACTCTCTAGAAAGAGGCCGGAGCCTTAACCCCGGCCTCTTTCAGAAAAATTACTTATTCGAGTACCTCTTCTACTTCTTCAGGGTATTCGAAGCCGTAAAGTTCCTCGGCTTCTTCACGGCTGATGCCCATCCTCTGGTAGAACATCTCGCCGTATTCCTCGTTCCATTTCACCATCCCGGCGGCATTTCTGTTCCACCAGTCGAGCTGGTCGCGGAACTCCACGATGGTGGCCTTGCCATCCTTCATCACGACAACCGGCCAGGGGGCCATAAGGGCATTATCGATGCCCCAGAACGGCTTGCCCCACCAAGTGCCTTTACCGAACGGGTGGTAAATGGTATCGCCGTTTGCCTTCCAGGCATCGAATACGGCCATCGGTTCAATGCTATCGGCCACGATTACGGCCTGTGCCCACTGATCCAGCTGACCCTGATACTCCCATGATACCGCGCTCCATGTGCCGGGGTACTCCTCGTTGTACTCATCCCAGAAGTCATTGGGGCTCATAACGCTGTAGGGGTTCAGGTCGTCGCTCATCATCGGGTCGTCGAAATCGGGGAACTGCCAGACGAAGTTTTCCATGTACTCGACGCTCGTCTTGTCGACGATGGCGTCGTAGAAGTCCAGCGTGCACGAGTGGAGCTGTCCCTCGAAGCCCTGGTTGTAGGCCTCTAGGGTCATAAGGTTGACGTAGTCCGGATATGAGATGCCCCAGCTTAGGATGTCGGCGCCGCTGTCAATCATCTCGCTGACGATGGGTGCGAAGTCGGTGGTGGCCGGGTCAAAGAGCTCGGTATAGACGACCTCCATACCCGCTCCTTCAGCCGCGGCGTTCATGGCTGCCATGCCGGGGCGGCCCAGCTCATCGTCCTGAGCGGCCTGGGCAAAGGTGATCTCGCCATCCTCGGTGAGATCGGGCCTGATCTCATCCAGATGCTCCCCGAGCCATTCTACGCCGGTGACGTTGTAGAACGGGCAGACCTCAACCGGAGCGAGGTGATAGAGGGTATCCGGGGTCAGGTCACTGGGCAGCAGGGTCGTGGAGAGAACCTCCTGCTGGGTGAACCAGGGTACGACGGCAGCGGCGGTGTGACCGCCGAGCATCTGGACCATGCAGCAGTCGTCCTCGAGGATCAGCTTCTTGCCGCCCGCGATGGCCTTATCGGCCATGTACTCGTTGTCGTAGGGGACCATCTCAACGGTGATATGGGTCCCATCGGAAAGGGTGATACCACCGTTCTCGTTGAAGTGTCTGGCCCAGATCTCGTTACCATTGAGTCCGGGAAGACCCCATCCGGCAGAGGGGCCGGTAAGCGGGGCACAAAATCCTATCTTGGCGACAACTTCCTTGGCTGGCTCGGGTGTTGGTTCCGGTGTTGGTTCCGGTGTTGGTTCCGGTTCGGGGGTGGGCTCGGGTGTTGGTTCCGGTTCGGGTTCCGGGGTGGTTCCGGTGCATCCGCTCATCAGGGGAATGCTGAGAGCCAGCACTGCTACCAGAGAAAAACCAACGATGATTTTAAGTAAGTCCTTTCTCTTCACCAAATACCTCCTTGTTTGGGTGTCTTAGATAATAATACATCTGATAATAGCTGTAAAAGGCAACTGCCCAATAGGCAACACCTCCCTCCTTGAAGCCCTCCGGGCGACATTAATTAAATTATGACGCTGATTCTACCCCTAATATGATGGAAAAGTCAAGGGGGTCAGGATATACCGCATAGTTTCTTTACCTTGGCTACAGCATCGGCGGCGTTTTCGGCGTAGGCGTCGGCGCCTATTTTGTCAGCCCATTCCTGGCTGGCCGGTGCTCCGCCGACGATGGTTTTAACCTTATCACGAATGCCAGCTTCCTTTAAGGCTTCCTCGAGTTCTTTTTGATGCCCCATTGTAGTGGTGAGCAGGGCGCTACTGCCGATTACATCGGGCTCGACTTCCTTGGCCTTTTCGATAAAGGCATCGACGGTTACGTCGCGGCCCAGGTTGTAGACATCGAATCCATTGGCTGACAGGAAGGAGACGACAATCGATTTACCGATGTCATGGATGTCACCCTCTACGGTAGCCATAATGACCTTTTTCTTGGTTTTGGATGCGGTTTCCGGGAAGGCAGCCTCACATATAGTTGTGCCTGCCTTCATGGCATCGGCTGCCAGTATCAGCTCCGGCAGATATACCTCTCCGGAGTCGAACAGGTCGCCTATTTCCTGTATGCCGGGGACGAATCCCTTCTCGACCAGCGCTACCGGGTCTACGCCGGCCGCCAGTCCCTCCTTGGCAACCTGCTCAGCTTTCTCGACATCGTAGTCCATGATTGATTGCTTCGCCGCTGCCATTATCTCTTGTTCTCCCATGGTGACAAACAACCTCCTTATTCTTTATAAAGTTATTCCGAACGATGAGTTATCCCTGGTGGTGCGAGTGTGGGGTTTCCTTTCTCTTTTTTGCGACATCCTCAACAATCTCACGCAGTGTCTTTTTGACATTATCGCTCAGTGGCTCCGGCTGATGCTCTTTAAGGATGCGCTTCACTTCGTCCCTGGCCCGCTGGGTCATATCGGTACCGCCGGTCTTCGTTTCCCAGGTTCCCCGGCTGGTCCGGTCGATAAGCTTGGCTTTGGACTGTGTTCTCATGTGCTGTACGGTGTGTTTCTGGTGCAGGAAATCCTTTATCTCGTGGGCTCTCTTTACCAGTTCTGTTGCCATCGAATCGTCGTTTACATCGATCCCCTGAATCGCATGCTTTACCATTTTGACGATATCGTTGTCAATCATTAACTGCTCATGGCACCAGGTTACACCCGACTCGAGCATACCCATACCATAAATTAGATTGGCACCGCCCAGAGCTGGCAGCAGGGAGGTGATGGTTTTTTCGTGCGCTGCTTGGGCATCGGGTAGCTTGGAATCTGCCTACGTTCCGGCGACGTAGCTGGGCAGGTTATAGTACTGGGCAAGTTTGGCTACGGCAGCACTGAGCATACCCAGCTCGGGTGCTCCTACCGGTGCATTGACATAGCTCAGGTCAAGCATAGTGGTGGAGCTACCGTAGATGACCGGTGCACCCTTCTTGGTGAGCTGGCTCAGTGTAATACCCCCCAGTACCTCGGCGTTGTGGGTGAGCAGGGTACCGGCATTGGTGACCGGCGCGGTGCCGCCGGACAAAGCCTCGGACAGAACGTTGCAGGGTATATCCAGCTTTGCCGATTCGATTATCACCTCGCAGCACTCAGGGCTCAGCTGCATGGGGCTGACCGGACAGATTAGGATCGAGGCGATGGGGCGTTTCTTCATCTGTTCGGCGCCTCCTGATATGGCGGCGCCCATCTCGAAGAAGGCCTTTACCCCGTCCGTGGTCAGAACATCGATGTGATGGAAATGCTTGCTGCAGTTGATGAAGCTGGTTTCAGCGGCGGTCAGGTCTTCTACCTCACTGGGGACATCCCGGGGGGTGGCTGCCATGCTGTAGACATCCAGGCCATCGGCAGCATCTGACAGTATCGCCGAATCCGCCAGGTCTTTGTTGGTAGTTTCCCTCACCTTACCTGTCTCAGAGTCCAGTATCTCTATGGCAACGCCGAAGTTGGTATAGGCTACCCGGTTACTCTCCAGAACGATGTCGTACTTAGGATTTCGCGCGGCAAGCAATAACCTCGACGGAGCTGACTGTATTGCTTCCTCTACCAGATAAGGAGGTATCTTGACGATATGGGTCTCCTTATCAACTTCGCAGCCGTGAGAATAGAAAATCTCACGTGCTTCCTCGTTCATTACCAGGATGCCCGCGTTCTGTAAAACGTCAAGCGTGGCCCGGTGCATCTCGGCAAGCTCGGAATCGGTGAACAGGTTTAGTCCACATCCCGAAAGTTGGCTGTATCCAGCCCTAGTTCCTAAAATCAATTTTCTCCTCCCTCTTTAGAATTGATTAGTCCGGTTGATCTGGTTGGCGTATGTTTCGATTGTTAATCTGAACCCCGTTGGCCACCTCCTTTTTTAAATTTCTTGAACCAGCTTCCTATCTATCACCTTGCCTAAAAAACAAATTTCCCTCTCCGGTGAGTTATTTTCACAGGAAAACTGACACTGGCGACAAATAAAAGCTGGGAAATCAGTATGCACGGCTATCTTATTACCATTACGATAGTATACCTGGTAAACACACCCCAATATACTAGGTAAACATATCATCACTAAATACTGTTTGTCAATAGTATTATAGCTGGTTTGCTGTAGCAGTATTGATATTTTATAATAACTAATCATAATGGAAAAATTGTAACTGTGTATAGTAAAAACTGATTGCAAATACACCAATGTTGGTAGTATATTGTAAAAGCGCATGCAATTTATAGCTAGTTGTTATGTCTGGGTTACGTCGACAAGCTATTGTGATTCAATAAAATCAAGGGAAGGAGGTAGTGCATTTCACAGGAATACCGGCAGTCTTGAAGGAGACAAAACTAATTTTGGACCAAAACAAAGGAGGTAAAAATGGCGGTTAGACAAAAAGGTGATGTATTCGAGAGTTATGAGCGAGCGATAAGTGGTCCCAAGATAGATGAGGATGAGTGGGACCGGCAGTTGATCCCGCAGACGGCGAAGAAGCTGAAGGAGAAGTACAATCTCAAGTTCGATAAGTCTGTTTTTGTTCCCACCGACGAAGACATGATCGACCGGCTATTTCAGGCCGGGCTTGAGATGCTGTCTACCTGCGGTACATTCTGTACCGATACCGGACGGGTCATAAAATATACCGAAGACGAGATAATGAATGCGCTGGCAGCGGCCCCACGCGAGCTGGTGATAGGTGAAGGTAGAGATGCCCGCCGGATGGTGCCGCGGAGCTTTGATTCTCCCAACCCGCCTCTCTGCCAGGGGGGCCCGACGGGGGCACCGGTCAGTGAGAATATCTTTGTGGAGACCCACGAGGCGTATGCCCGGGAGCCGCTGGTGGATAGCATTGTTGATGGCGTGTTTGACACCATCTACGGGCACCCGCTGAAGTCACATACGCCGTGGGATGTTGCCGCTGCCAAGGCGGAGGCGATATCCTTGAGGGAGGCCTTACGCCGTGCCGGTCGTCCCGGGATGGGGTTCTAGGGCCCTGAGACCCCGCTGACATCCGAGGGAGTTATTGCTGCCGACTTTCCCGATGGAATGAGGCCCTGTGATAGCCATGAGATAAGCCAGTTAAACGAGCTGAAGATAGATTTGGAGGCTCTCACCTTTGTGGCTCATTACAGGATGAACGGAAATATCATAATGACCGAGCAGATGCCCATACTGGGTGGCTGGGCCGGTGGTATCGAGGAGACTACCATCGTAGGCGTGGCGACCCATCTCAACACGCCGGTACTGGTGGGTGGAGACTGGCATCTGGATGGACCTACCCATGTGCGCTGGGGAATCACCACGGCCAGGGAGACGTTGATGGTCGCCGGGCATATAAGCCGGGCCATCGAGAAGCACTCTCATCTCCTTACGGGTAACCAGTACTACACCGCTGCTGGGCCCTGTACCGAGATGTGTCTTTTGGAGGCAGCGGCACAGGCTGTAACCGACACCGCCAGCGGCCGCGAGATTATGAGCGGCTGTGCCTCGGCAAAGGGGACGGCTCTGGACCGCACCACCCCCATTGAAGCCAGGATGATGGCTCTGGCTGCCCGGGCTGTAGCCGGGATGGATACGGCAAAGGTGAACGCGTTGCTGGACAAGCTGGTAGTGCATTATGAAGGGCCGGGTCCGAAGCGGAAATTCAACGATGCACCGGTTGGCAAGAGGTTCCAGGAATGCTACGATGTTATCAATCTCACTCCTACCGAGGAACATGTTCAGGTACTGGAGAAGGCGATGAAGACCATGGAAGGCCTGGGTTTCAAGTTCAAACTGTAATAGGAGCTGTTGCTGGTTAATAAGAGGCCCACCGATGGCATTGCCGGGTGGGCCTCTTTGATTACGGCATCTTTGGGAAGATTGTTGTTTGGCTTGACCTCATAAATTTTATTGAAAGTGGTTAAGAGCCTGCGATATAATTGCCTGTATTGTGCCTTCTGCGGTAAAGACATCCGGGGAGAGCCTTCTTTTTTAGGGGAGTTACTGAATATCAATTACATTCCGGTATGATCTATCGCTGTTACCATTATGTCCAGGGTGTTGTATTTTTATCTATAACATGGCGCTGGAGCGGTGCCATCGCTGGTAAAGAAAAGAAGAGTAGTCAAGGAAGCAGGAGTGTCGAGAGATTAATATCGCCGTAATAATTATACTGTCTGTTGTAGGTTGCTTCATGGGCCTTTCCTATCTTGTTCCCTACCAGAGGAAATTCAACAGACAACGTCAGATCAACGAGATACTTGCCGACCTCAAGTCCCTTGAGGATGATCCCGAATACCGGGACGGAGTAAAACTCAATACCGAGTTCTTTCGGGCGCTGCGTTTCCCGTTGAGCTACCTGTGGTGGTTGTTGTACCGTGCTCCCAGGTTGAGAAAGGAACGGCCCCGTATTGTCGAGCTTGCCGATCTGCCGTTCCCCCGGTGGCAGGATGTACTCTTGGAAATGCTATCATGGTTCGAGATACGGATAGACATTGTTCTCCGGCCGATAAAGCAACAGATTGTCCGGGAAGTATACAGGCTTAAGGAAATAAAGAAAGAGCCCATTGTCCTGGCCAGTTTCGGTTGCGGGGGGATGGAGCTGGAAAGACAGGTTGTCTTCCAGCTACTGAGGAGCCGCTTCAAATTTCCACTCCTTATTGTGGGAGTAGATTATTCCGCAGCCATAGTGGATGTGATTAACCGCAAATTTGCCAATCTTGTTGCCAAGGGGATACTGGAAATAGAGATCGTTGACCATCTGGAAAACGAAGATGAGTTCAATCTCCTCAAGCAGAGAGCGGCAAAGCACAGGTTCACGATAGTACTCTTCAGGACAGATGCCTTTGAATTGCAGAAGCTCCCCGAGGATTCATTTGACCTGGTTTATCATACCCGTTTGAGGCATCACCTTACGGAGATGGAGCGGGAGAGCCTGGATAAGCTTGCGGTTCACCTGGCGCCCAAATTTATGGAACTGGATGATTTATATAGCATTACCGGTATAGTGGTGATGAGTATTTTCCTGTGGCGCTTTCCGGTATTACTGAACGGAGGGGTACTCAGCTACCTCAGGGATTTATCGAGAAAGGAGCTCAAGTCTTATGTCGAGCAGGGGTGGCGTGTCGAAATTCACAGTAAGATTCTTACCTGTTACCTGAGGATGTACGATAAGGGATATACGTTATCTGAGACCGGTAATGATTGTCGAAAGGTAAATGAATGACAGCGGCTCAGTCGTAGCTGTAACCTGATTAGCATGCAAAATATATTATGCTATAATTACCAGGAGATAAGTTGGGCCAGGCGGATAATGTGACTATTGAGCAAAAGACCATTGCCATAGAGCATTTAAACCGGATTAATGAATACGGTCCTGATGACCTTTTTATATGTTGTGCCAGCTTTGAAAAGAGATGCCTTTCCGCTGCCCTCAAGATGACCGCCGGTTATCGGACAAAGTACTCCGTCATTTTTGTTATTGAAGACTCCCTTGATAGGAAACAGTCCGATACCAACCTTAATACTCTAAAAAGCATCCTGGGTACCAGGAGCTCCAAGGGAATCTTCGTTATTTCCTGTGGGCGCGATAGTCCCAACGAGGGAATAGGCCAGCTCAAGAATATATGGCCGCAGTGCAAGCCACGGGATGAAGAGAACCCCTTTGTCACGCTTGATATCAGTAGCTTTACCAAGATATACCTTTTGCAGCTTCTTCATTACCTGGTTATCGAGAAAAAGCTGGGTCTCCCCCGTATCATCCATACCACGCAGACCTATTTGCCCAACAAGCTTACCGTAGGGGTTTCACAGATAACCACCGTGTCCAGCTTTTTCGGCACCATCAATGTGGAAAAAGAAAAGGTGCTTGTTCTATTTCTGGGATTTGAGGCGGAGCGTTCGCTTACGGTATGGAAACATTTCGGCCCGGCAAAAACAATTGCCCTGGTTACCAGCCCGCCTCGCAGCGAAAATCTGAACTACTTGAAATATGCAGAGAAGAATAACTCCTATCTGCTTTCACAGCCTTCGGTAGAAGTAAGAGAGGCCCCTGCCGATAACCCTTACGCTGTGAAAAAGATACTGGAAGGCATATTCGGTGAATTGGGCGGTTCCTACAATATGATTGTAGGGCCTTTCGGGACCAAGTCTCAGGTGGTAGGGTTGTTTCTCTTCTGCCTGGAATACCCCAAGGTTCAGGTCGCCTACTCTCACCCCACGGAGTATACCAGGTCATATCTGCTTCGTAAGCCTGGGCCTACGCTCCTGTTGCCGCTAAACCCGTGAACAGGCTATCGGTTATCCAATTTTATTACCACCATCCAGCGATGATGGTGGTAATCCTCATTAATCATCTATTTATCGGCTCGGGTACTATATGGAATCTTTATAATATGCCCGGCGCACTCAAGGGGTATTTCTCAGTGGGGTAGCGCCATACCAAAGCACGGCGCTGGAGTGCGGCTGTCGAGAGTTCCTCTGAATGTAATGTTGTGCGTACGATTGAAGATACGCAGCAGTTGAAGATTTCAAAACCCACCGGAGAAAAATCCGATGAAACCGGAGTTGATGACCGCCTGTACTATATACCGCGGCACCAGGGCTTTTCTGGGCAGCTATCGCACAGGCTGCTCTTTCTGCCCTTGCATATGAGGGTGAATTCATCGCCATACAGGTAGCCGGACCACTGATTATGGTCTTTAAAATCTACTTCACAAAAGTATTTCCCCGAAGTTGTCGGTCCATCACCGTAACCATCCGGTTCAAAGACACGGGCAATCTTGCCCTTCGTCCCGGAAGGGAAGCCCCTTAGCCGTGCCTTTGAGTTTGTCTGTATAATACTGCCCGCTTCGAACTTCATTTATAGTAGATTTTGGCTTTGTACGATAACTTAGAAGGTATACCGGAGGAATAGTCAGCTTAGTAACACGGATAGATTCGCACTGATTTTACCCGCACCTATTTTAACCGGTCGCCGTAAACGCTCTTCAGGAGGTTCTTCATTTCGCCGGTGAAGCTGTCGATGTTAAAGGTGTCTTTTTGGCCTCTTGACTCGATTTTCAACTCGGTGATATGCTGGTCGGCATCATCCCCCCATCCTGACTGATTCTTATGCTTGATGTTTATTTTCTTGATATCGTCGTTGGCGATTGCAAAGTTCCCCGGGTTTTCGCTGAGCGCCTCATCGGGCGGGATGTCCCAGTAACGTTCCGAATAGCTCATAGTAGCGCGCAGCTGGTCGGCCCAGCGGGCGAAGAAACCCTTACCTTCTTCCTTACCCTGCCGCTGTGCTTCTTTGGCGGCCTCCTTCAGCATATCTGAAGTCAGCTGTGCGAATATGGCGCGCTCGTCGGTGATAATCACTGCATATGTGTCCCATCGCCCGAAAGATTTCGGTTTCTTGACTACCGGTAAAAGTCCCAGCATTTTTTCTGCCACGTTATACACCCCTTATAAATGGAATATACCAGATTCGTAACTCTAACTATCTTTAATTACAGCGATATGCCGTTAAATGGGTTGACCACAATAAAGTGCATACTACGTACAGCTGTGTTTCAGTGCAGCTCAACGTCAGCCTTTCCAATTGAATCATGTCATATCAGGTGTGGGAGGTAGATAATCTCTAATTTCTGACTCCACTCTTGCAATCCATTACCTGGCCGTTAAGCAGGGGCCTTGGCGAGTGTTTCGGAAGACTCCTTATGGCGTAAAGGGGCTGCAACTAATATGCCTTTCGACCGCGATATTTTCAGCTCTGAAAAAATGGTCGGGGTGAGAGGATTTGAACCTCCGACCACCTGAACCCCATTCAGGTGCG
>JAGYOC010000311.1 GCA_018399795.1 Dehalococcoidales bacterium | reverse complement strand
GTACAGCTGTATTCCTTCCCTTGTTCATCTACCCGGCTGGGTATGTGGGTGGTGTAGGGGCCCGCATAGTGGTAAGCTGGCTATCAAAATAAATTTGATTAGATTTTTCCGACAGGGCCGTATCAAGATCGGTGGTATAATGTTCAAGATGGTATGCAGAAGAGAGGCGTCGAAGTTTGTTTTCGTTCCGCCCCACCAGAATCGGCACCGGATACAACTGATTTCCATTTTTCAGCGGCAGCCCGCCTCTTCGACCCACGCGCGAATTTGTCTCACCGGTATACAACCCTCTCCCATCAAACCTCGGTCGTGCAGCAGATCACGGGTTGGCGAGCGCCAGTCGCATACATGAAAGGCAAAAATACGGCCGGCCCCCGTAACAAGTACTACCGGCCTGGCGGTACTCATACCTGTGTCACCTCCACCTCGGCCCCCTTACGCTCGGCGGATAAATACCCGGCATACACCACGGCAATGGTATCGGCGGCCAGCATACTATCGGCCTCCACCGGCTGCCCCTCGGCGGCGGCCCTGTAGAAGGCCTCCATTTCGTGCTGATACCCGGTAAACCAGTCCTCGTCCGGTGAGGTAAAGGCCCAGCCCTGTTTAGTGCCGGTTTTCTCAACAACATAGATGTCGTTGAAGTACTCATCCTTGGGATTGTAGGTTTGGAAGGCGGTATTGGGATTAATATTACAGATACCCCGGTGGTTATTCGCCGACACCTCAATCCAGTTGTGTACTCCTCCTAAGACCAGTTCAGAGGCAAAAATGTCGGCAAAGGTACCATCCTCAAAAACCACATGAATAGCCGCAAAATCCTCAATATCGGTATAAGTGGTTCGCAAATGTCCCTTATCAATGAAGTTTTCAGACCGGGTGATTGCATGGCTGCGGGCGCTGACCGACTGCGGTCGGATTGGGCCGCCCCCGCGCATCCGTCCTTCAACCTTTTTCAAATACAGGGCGGCTGTAAGGGGATGAACCCCCTTGCCGATCATAGATCCGCCCCCCGAGTGCGACCATATTCCGTAGTACTGCGAGTGGGAGCCCGAGTGTGACTCTTCACCATGCATCCATAGAATCTGCGCACCGGTCTTCTCGATTATCTCCCGCTCCTTCTGTACCGCCGGGGCGTAAACCCAGTTTTCCGCGTAAAAAATTTGCCCCTTACTGCGTTGTTCCGCTGACAACAGCCGCCTGACACTGCCCAGGGCCGCCTCTAAGCCCTGTTCCCGCGGGAATGTGTCTCCGCTGAAACCGGCTTCACCACTTGCTTCGTCCGCGGACTCGTCCAAGTCCTCCTCCTTGGCCTTGTCCTTGGCGGGGCCGAAATAGCCGGTAAAGGGTTTTTCAATTATCACAGTTTTACCGGCCTCCAGGGCCTGTACCGCCACCGGTTCGTGCGCCGCCGGGGGCACACAAATATGAACCACATCGGATCTATCAATTAAGGCCTCGAGAGTATCGGCTACTTCTATTTCATTTTTTTTGCCGAAGGCTTCACGATGCTCTCGATTGGGCGAATATACTCCAGTTATCTCAACCTCAACTCCATATACACGGCGCAGGGCTTCCACGTGAAAGGATGCGGAGAATCCCGAGCCGACAATACCTGTTCTCAATTTCTGTTTCTTCAATTTTACCTCCTTCAGTGACTTTCATCATAATAATTAACCCAGGCACTTTCAAAAATCGAAGATTTTTAAAATGCCACGGGTTTTAACAGGACCGTTTAGAAGCTCCGGCCGGACACTATGAATAAACATAGCCGATAGCAAAACCGCCACAGGGGCCGATCCGGGAATGGCGAGGGCGAGTACCGGAATGATAGTACCTCCGACCGCCGCAGTATTTGCGGTTTCGAACGAAATGAGTCCTTCATAACAGCCCTTTCCATACTTCTCAGGTTCCTTCCTCGAATTTTTTGCAAAGTCGTAGGAGACCCAGGAAGCTATATCCTCTCCACCACCGGGTATCGCCTCAACAAAAGTGCCGAACACCTGGCTATTGCAGTCGGAAACCTGATTAACCTCTTTAACCCGGAAAAAATAGTGCTCGGCGGGCCGGTGGGAAACCGGAGCCGCCGTTTAGCCACAACCTTACGGGAAAAGGTTCCCTACCGGGCAATGGCCTACCCCCTCTCAGCCGTACATATTAGTACCAGCACCCTTGGCGAACAGGCTGGTGCCATCGGCGCAGCAGTACTGGTACTGCAGAACGCCCACCAGCTCCTCTTCCAGCTCTCCCCTGCAAGCACCCCCACTACTTAGTCCCCCGCTGCCTCCCCCCACAATGTGCTTGACTCACAAAGGGCATGTACTTACTCTTTAAGCTGAGGTTATAACACATGGCAGATTCAGATTCCGACCAGAACTCCTTCATCGAACGTATAGCCAAACAGCTGTCGACCAGAGA
>JAGYOC010000310.1 GCA_018399795.1 Dehalococcoidales bacterium | reverse complement strand
CCCACACTGCTGTGGTAACCGGAAAGGATTACCTCCCGCCCAATGGTTCGTGCGAGGTAGCGCTCCTGCAGCTCGTGGGAAACAATACCAAAACGCCTGCGGAGTTCCCACACATTCCACAGTTCCCGCCCGTAGCTTTTTATCCAGCTCTCGCCTTTGCTCCCGGCGGCCGGATGCAGCTCCCGGGAAAACAACTTAAGGAACGTAGTTTTACCTGATCCGTTGGGACCGAGAATTGCGGTGCTGCATCCCCGTTTTATCTGTAGTGAAAAGTCGGCGAAGACTTGTGTGTCGCCTCGGTATACATCGATGCGGTGGATGTCCAGTAGTGGTTCAGTTTTCATTTGACCTGATGATATGAGCCGGGCCGGTCCGAGTCAAGTCTACTTTTGGATTTCCTGGACTTCGGGAATTCGGTACTTCATGCGCAGCAGCAGCTTTTCAATGAAAATTGAGCCAATTACCACCAGGGGTAAGGAAACCAGAATGCGTACAGCGGTAAATTTGGGGCCGAGAATGGCCGCTTCCATGATGCTCATGGGAATCATTACCAGGGAAGCTGCGGTGATATAGGTCATGATCATCGAATAGCGGGCACCCTTATGATACAGGGCGTTGGCCACCGGAAAGGCCACAAAAGTTCCGCCCACAGTAGTGGCGGCCAGTAGAATCGACCACACAAAGCCCCGGGCGTCAGCGGTTTCACCGAAGTGTTTTTCGATTACCTCGCGCTTGGCCCAGACATCGAACAGACCGATTAGAATAAAGGCCGGCGGCAGAATTAAAACCATATCCTTGGCAAACAGGTAGAAATTGTTGCCCATTGCCACTCCCGGCTCGTATTTGAGCAGAAACGAGACGCCAATAAAGGCCATAAACAGGCCGAAGTAGATGTAGTTGCGGGTGCGTGGGGATATCTTCATTATACAATCACCTCCCCGTAGAATACACCCATCGCCAGGGCAATTACCGCGGCAATTACAAAGCTAACCCCGTTACGGATAATGGTGCCCTTGGCACCCAGATATTCCTTTTCCACCGGGTAGGTCAGCACTCCTACCATCATCAGAGTGGTCACAAATCCGGCTACCACCATGTACAGCACCCCGCGTTCCACCAGCACCCCCGCCAGGGGATAGGCGATAAAGCCCGGCATCATCGTGGCCGAACCCAGCAGCATTCCTGCCATAATTCCAAGCAGTCCGTTCTCCTGTCCCAGGTAGCGGACAATCAATCCCTCCGTAAAAAACAGCACAATTGCAATCAAAATCAGCAGCTTCAGATAATTCGGCAATATCTTGCGAAACTTCTTTGCTCCAATCTTGATTCCGTGTACCGTCTTCCGCCGGTCGGCAATAAAAGATACCAGTACCAGCACAGCGGTTACAATATATAATCCTATCACTTAGTCCCCCTAAACTTGAGTATTTACATCAACAATGTAAGTATAAAAAATGCAATATGTCAATAATATTATATAAAATGCTCTTCGTGAGGGGTATGGGGAAGCTTGGAGAGAACCGGGGACGGGTAAGACCCCGCGCCGGGGACAGGCCTTGCAGCTCTGAGCCACGTGCGAAAGAGACCGGCCAGTCTGGCCGGTCTCTTTCGGCCCAGGGCGCCGGAGGTGCTACTTTCCCTGGCCGTACTTGTTGCGGGCGAAATCCTGCATTGCCTTAATATCATCGTCACTGATCAAGTGGGGGGTGCCGATACTTCTGGCCATAATATAGATGTGGGCCGATTTTTCGACCACGTGAATTACCTTCATGGCTGTTTCAAAGTCGGCGCCTACACAGATGGTGCCGTGGTTCGGAACTATCAGGGCGTTCCGTTCCGGTCCCAAGCCTTTTACTACGTTCTCTGCCAGTTCCGGAGTTCCGGGCAGGGCGTATTCACAGTTGATAATCTTATCACCGACAATCTGCACAAAATCTTCGCTTACCCCCGGCAGGTCCTCCTGGATCACTCCGAATACACTGGAGTAGATGGGGTGGGTATGGATAACCGCATTTACATCAGAACGGGCGTTCATAATGGCAATGTGAAAGTTAAACTCAATACTTGGTTTTCTGTGTCCGTCGACTACTTCAAAATTGCTGTTCATAACCACCACATCATCAGCGGTGATGATGTCATAAGGCATTCCGCTGGGTTTAATATAAATCAGACCGGTTTCCGGGTCGCGGATACTCAGGTTGCCCCATGTGCCTACGGTTAGTTTCTGGTCTACCATGCGGCGGCCGCCTTCGGCGATGGCCTCTCTCAGGTGTTGCTTTACTTGACTCATTTTTCTCTCCTCTCAAATGTTGCAAAAATAACATGTTTATGTGAGAATAGTAACAGTATTAGGTACTTTGGTCAAAGGGGTACCGCAGAAGGCAGGTGGAAATGAATCGGCAGAAACGGGTACAGACAATAAGAAAACAGGTACGTGAGACGGGCTCCCTTCAGCTGAGCAGTATTGCCCGTGAGTTCGGGGTGGCTGAGATGACTATTCGCCGCGACCTGGAAGATATCCTGCTGGACCCGGAAATTCAGCTGATACGGGGTACCTTCCTGTACCTGCCAGAGGCTCCAAAGGGGGGTGGCGAGCCTTACTCGCTGCTGACCGCCTCGCTGCAGAACCGGGAGGCCAAGGAGCGGATTGCCCGGCGTGCGTTGTCTCTAATCAAGGCAGGGGAAGATCTGCTATTTGATGCCGGCTCGACAATTGAAATACTGGCCTCACTGCTGCCCGCCGATCACTCCGGCTCCGCCCTCTGCTTCAGTTATAACGTACTTACCCGGCTGCTGAGCTGCATAGACATGAGCATCAGTATTACCGGCGGACGTTTTCATCGACGGTCGATGCTGTTTGAAAGCCGGGAGGGGGTTGAGCTGTTGCGCCGCCGTCGGGTGCATAAGGCCTTTATGTCCGCAGGAGGCATTCACCCTCGCCTTGGGGTGACCTGCTCGGATGACTATGAGACCGACCTCAAAAGGGCCGGCTTGGAAGCTGCCGAACAACGGATACTTCTTGCAGATTCCAGTAAATTCGGCAGTTTTACTTCGTGTCACTTTGCCGATATTGATGAGTTTGACACCATCATTACGGACAACTTGCTGTTGCGGCATTTTCGATCGCCCGCAGAGTGTCCTGCGCCGTGCAGATGCCGGCACGCACATC
>JAGYOC010000309.1 GCA_018399795.1 Dehalococcoidales bacterium | reverse complement strand
CCCATAGTATCCCGCAGTTCCTCAAACAGCTTGCGTTGCTTTTTGGATAGTGATTCCGGGGTAACTACCTTGAGCTCGATATAATGGTCCCCACGGCCCCTTCGCTGTAGATGGGGTACGCCCTTGTTCTTTAGCTTGAAAACATGGCCATTCTGGCTACCAGGTGGTATTTTAATATTGACCTCTCCCTCCAATACAGGTACCGTTACCTCGTCACCCAGCGCCGCCTGAGCAAAGTTTACGGGAAGTTTGTATTTAATATCGTCGCCTTCCCTGATAAATAACTCGTTCTCTTCCACCGCCAGAGTTACATACAGGTTGCCCGGTCTACCTCCTCTATCCCCGGCATCACCCTCACCACTCAACCTGATCTGAGTACCATTATCGACACCGGCCGGTATATTGACCGATATAATGCGTTTCTGTTTTTCCTTCCCCGATCCCCGACAATTGGAGCAGGGGTCGGCAATAATTCTGCCCTCGCCATGGCACCGTGAGCATGGAACAATATTGGTAAAACTACCAAAAATACTCTGTTGCGTTCGCCGGATCTGGCCGCTGCCATTACAGTTGGGACATGTTACCGGTTTCTTTCCCGGGCTGCAACCGGTGCCGCCGCATATCTGGCATTGTTCAGTACGGGTTATGTTAATGCTTTTCTCACAACCAAACACAGCCTCTTCAAAAGTGATGGGAATGTTATAGCTCAGGTCAGCGCCACGCCGTGGCCCCTGACGCGCGGTATTTGATGCACCACTAAAAAAGGCATCGAATATATCTCCGAATCCACTGAATCCGAATCCTTCGAATCCACGGCCAAAGAATTCATCAGTACCTCCGTGCCCGAACCGGTCATAGGCACTGCGCTTTTCCCGGTCGGACAGCACCTCGTAGGCTTCATTTACCTCCTTAAATTTTTCCGCCCCAGTATCACCAGCGTGGTTATGATCCGGGTGGTACTTGAAAGCTAGCTTACGGAAGGCCTTCCGGATTTCCTCATCCGTAGCATTTCTATCCACACCGAGCACTTCATAGTAGTCCCTTTTTGATGACATATTATACTTGGTACGTCCTTATTTCCCTTACCATATTCAGGTTAAATAAGTATATTTTATACCTCCCGAAACTCGCCCTCCACAGTTCCCTCGTCGTCCTTACCGGATTGCTTGTCCTCACCGGGAGGCTGTGTATCCGATGACGACTCACCACCGCCGGGTGGCGGCTGCTGTTGTTGCTGATATACTGCCTGCCCTATTTTTTGCATGACACTATTCAGTTCCTGTGTCAACTGTTTGATGGCCTCGATATCACTACCCTGAAGAGCCGAACGCAGCGCCGAGATTTTACCCTCCACCTCCTGGTTCAGGTCTTCAGATATCTTATCCTTCTGCTCTCTGAGTGTTTTCTCGGCGGTATATGCCAGAGTATCAGCTGTATTACGTGCCTCAATTTCCTCACGCCTCTTGTTATCTTCGGCAGAATGTGTCTCCGCCTCCCTCTGCATCCTCTCCACATCCTCCTTAGAAAGCCCGCTTGAGGCAGTTATGGTTATCTTCTGTTCTCTTCCTGTACCCTTGTCGTGTGCCCGCACATTGAGTATACCGTTGGCATCAATATCGAAGGTAACCTCAATCTGTGGCGCACCCCTGGGTGCCGGTAAAATACCATCCAGCATAAACCTTCCCAGAGTACGGTTGTCATTTGCCATTGGCCGCTCGCCCTGCAATACATGAACCTCGACGCTGGGCTGGTTATCCGCCGCTGTAGAAAAGATCTGGCTCTTCGAAGTAGGTATCGTAGTATTGCGGGGAATAAGTGGTGTCATTACACCACCAAGCGTTTCGATGCCAAGTGTTAACGGGGTAACATCAAGCAACAATACATCTTTTACCTCACCCTTTAACACCCCCGCTTGGATGGCAGCGCCTATAGCTACAACCTCATCGGGATTAACCCCTTTATGTGGTTCCCTGCCAAAGAATTGCTTTACCTTATCGTGGACCATAGGCATCCTGGTCTGTCCGCCCACCATGATGACTTCATTTATATTGGAAACTTCCTTCTCCGCATCCTGAAGAGCCTGTTTGCATGGAGAAATTGTGCTCTCGACCAGGTCCATCACCAGCTGTTCCAGTTTCGATCTGGACAGGTTGATGCTTAAATGCTTCGGACCGCTTGCGTCGGCAGTTATGAAAGGAAGATTCACCTCGGTCTGCTGGACTGTGGAGAGTTCACACTTTGCCTTCTCAGCGGCTTCCTTAAGCCTCTGCAGGGCCATTTTGTCCTGTCTCAGATCAATTCCCTGTTCTTTCTTGAATTCGTCGCAGAGCCAGTCCATAACCCTCTGGTCAAAGTCATCTCCGCCAAGGTGGGTATCACCATTGGTTGACTTTACATGGAAAGTTCCCTCGCCTAGCTCCAGTATAGATATATCAAATGTACCGCCGCCAAGATCATAGACTGCAATGGTCTCATCCTCTTTCTTATCGAGGCCGTAGGCCAAGGCAGCAGCAGTTGGTTCATTGATTATCCGCAGCACCTCAAGACCGGCTATCTTGCCAGCATCTTTGGTCGCCTGACGCTGGCTGTCATTGAAATATGCCGGCACCGTTATTACCGCTTCGGCCACCGATTCGCCGAGGTAAGCTTCCGCATCCTTTTTCAACTTCTGCAGAATCATTGCCGAAATCTCAGGTGGGCTGTACTCCTTGTCACCCATCTTGACGTTGGCATCACCGTTGGCTGCCTGAGTTATCTCAAACGGCAACATCTTCTTATCGTATTCAGTACTTTGTTCATCATAGCGCCTCCCCATAAGACGCTTGATACTGAAAATGGTATTCTCCGGGTTGGTGATAGCCTGCCTTCTTGCCACCTGGCCGGTCAAGCGCTCACCGCTCTTACTTAAAGACACTACCGAGGGAGTGGTACGTCCACCCTCGGAATTGGGGATCACCTTCGGTTCTCCACCCTCCATCACCGCAACACAGGAGAAAGTTGTCCCCAGGTCAATTCCAATCACCTTTCCCATATTTTATTCCTCCTTTTCTTCTCCCCCACCCACAACTACTTTGGATGGGCGAATTAGTCTATCTTTCAGCATATAGCCCTTTTCAACTTCATCAATAACCATACCATCCTTTCCCTTACCCTGCATCACCGCCTCATGATAGTTCGGGTCAAAAGACTCTCCGAGCGCCTTTACTGGCGATAAACCCTGAGATTCCATATTCGCTTTCAATTTTCTCTCGATAAGCCGGATTCCCTCCACCCATTCATTTCCAGCAATATTTTCGGGAACCGAGTCAAGGGCACGTTCCAGGTCATCAATCACCGGTAAAATACCGAGTATAAGACAGGTATTGCCATATCTGGCCACATCTTCTTTTTCCTGTTCGGCACGGCGCTTGTAATTAACCAGATCAGCCTGTGCTCTCTGCCAACCAGCATAATTACTTTCCGACTTCTCCCTCTCCTCAGCAAGAGCCTTTTTCAGCAGTACGATATCTTCCTCCTCAGGAAGCTCCGGCGCCAGTTCACCGTTCAAGTCTGCCTCTTCTTTGTGTTCCACTATTAACCTCTCAAAGCTGACCTATTATTACTTTTATCAATGCCAAGCATTCAGTTATCCTTGTCATCCGCATCCTGGTATCCATAAAGTCCCCCGGCCAGGTCGCTCAACACCGAGCAAAGATAGCTTACAGTCGAAATGGCTCGCGCATAGGGCATTCTCGTAGGCCCGATTATGCCAATAGTGCCCGTAGCCTCATCAGGAAGTCCGTATCTACCCACCACTATGCTGTAATCCTTTGTGCTGGTTTCCCTGTTTTCACTACCGATTATTACCTGCAACCCGCTATCCCCCAGCCCTTCTGGAACCATAATCTTCAATATGCTGCGCTGGTCAATCAACTCCATAATTGCTCCGAGCCTGTGACTATCGGCAAATTCCGGTTGATTTATCATCAGATGTAAACCATCCATATAGATATCGCCACAATCCTGTTCACACTCGTTCTGCATAACCTTTACCAGACACCCGGCCAACAACTCTTCAAGAGAGGAAAGCTCCATTTCTTTGGCCTGAATTTCACTAAAGGTAAGGCCCGAATACGCCTCGTTCAATCTCTTGGCAATCCTGGTGAGCTCGGGCTGCGATATAACCTGGTCAAGTGCCAATATCTGTTGTCTTATCCTGGCACCGCGTAGAACTATTACAGCAAGTACAAGTGTCTCCTGCAAAGCAACCAGTTCGAGATACTGTAATCTGCATTTCACCTGTCTCGGCAATGTCGCGATGGCCATATTCTGCGCCATTTGGGCGACTATTCTGGCAGTCAACCTCAACCATTCCTCTATCTCCCCTTCAACCTGATGAAAGAGGTGCCCAATCATACGCCTTTCTGCCAGTGGAAGCTCGATTCCACCCAGCGACTCCACATAGTATCTATACCCCTTATCGGAAGGAATACTACCTGCCGAGTGATGCAGACGCCGGATATATCCGTCCTGCTCCAGATTCACCATCTCGTTACGTATCGTAGCTGGACTCACCTTCAGGTCATAATCTCTGACAATACTCTGTGAAGCTACAGGCATAGCTCTAACAATATACTGTCCAACTATGGATTTAAGTATAGTGTGCTTTCTCTCCGGTAAAATCATCTCATCCCATACTGATTAGCAGTCTAAACTTTAGTTTGCTAATTTCCCTTAAATCTAACATTTCGTGTAGCTTTTGTCAAGGAATACCTGGCTCTTTACAAGCACAACTTGTCACATATTCTATACCATCTTCGACCATGGTTTGACAGTACTTAACCAGTGCAAGTATAATTACAGAATATTATTCTAGGAGTGAGAGTGCCAAAAAGAACTTATCAGCCGAAGAAAATCCCAAGAAGACGTGAGCACGGCTTTCTTGCCAGGATGAGTACACGTGGTGGGAGGGCTGTTCTAAAGGCGAGACGGATAAAGGGCCGTAAGAGATTGACCGTGGTATAGTATCTACCACAGTGCTTTCAACCCTGCATATGGTAAAGGGTCCTCGTTAGCGTTATTTCCGTTACCACATCACATCAAACTGCGGACGGGAATAAGTGTGCTACAAAATGCAGTAAAAGCATTTTGTGCCGTTTTTCTCTTCTCAAATTGGCTTTTTTAGCAGGGTTGTTGCTAGCACACCTTGATAGTTAGTTTCTATCCTGCTAAATTTATAGAGGGGAATATGTAATGAGGGGCAATTGGTGGCTCCGGACTTCAGGTCAATATTCACTGGTTTATCGAAAGGGAAGGCTATTTACCAATAATATGTTAGTATTAAAGGCCCGTTCCAACGGGCTTTCCTATTCGAGATATGGATTTTCTATCAGCAGGAAAGTGGGTAATGCGGTCACTAGAAACCGCATGAAGCGCAGGCTGCGCGAGATATTTGCTTTCGAATCATTGAGAGGAGGCTGGGATGTAGTCGTTGTAGCACGACCGCCAGCCGCCAGTGCAAACTATCACAGCTTGAGCAGTAGTACAAGGGAATTATTGCTAAAATCCGGGTTAGTTAACCATGATACAGTATATTTTAAATCGGCAGCCGGTTCGGTTAACAGTGTTTCTGAAATGAACCGCTTTCGGGTGAACTGAGATGAAGAGGCTGGCACTTTTATTGGTTCGGTTTTATCAAAGGTATATTTCACCCACCAGACCACCTTCATGCCGGTATTACCCGACATGCTCACAGTATACCTTCGAGGCCATCGAGAGATTCGGCTTTATTAAGGGTGTATGGATGGGGATATGCCGAATATCACGCTGTCACCCATTACGGCCCGGTGGGTATGACCCGGTACCGGAAAAATAGTGTATAACAACAGGTTGAGCAGCATTTTGGCGGATATTAGAAAGCACAAATTACTGGCCATATTTACTGTTGTACTTGGCACCTGCCTGATTCTTATCGCATCGCTGGCAAGCGGATGTGCTTTGAGGTCTGAGCCAGTAGGGTGGTCGGGTGTAGCCTGCAGCGACAGCAATGTTTTCGTTGCTTCCATCGAGGGTAGGCTCTTCGGCTTTAATAAACAGGACGGGAAGCCCCTCTGGCAATCCTATCAGCTGGACTCTTCGAAAGACGGAGTTGCCATCTACAGCACTCCAGCAGTCTATCAAGACCTGGTTTACCTGGCCGGCTACAACGGGAGGGTCTCCACCATAAGCATTGAGTCAGGATACCGGGGACTGGTATTTCCCGATAATGACAGCCTTGAGCCGATAATCGGCGGATTGACCGTATCCGGTGGTAATGTATTTTTCGGCTGTAATGATGGAAAAGTCTATTGTCTCAACACGGATGAGCTACACAAGGAGTGGGAATTTCAGACCGATGACAGGATATGGTCAACACCGGTTATCAGTGAAGGTACTGTATTTGTTAGCTCCTTCGACAACAATATATATGCCCTCGACGCTTCAAACGGCACCGAAATATGGCACTTTGAAGCTGAAGGAGCTTTTGTTTCCACCCCGCTGATCCAAGATGATACCGTCTATGCCGGCTGTTTTGACCGCCACGTATATGCTCTGGATGCTACAAATGGAACGCTGAAATGGCGATCAGAGGTCGAGGCCGATAAGTGGTTCTGGTCTCAGGTCATAGCCCACAACGATGTTATCTATGCGCCAAATCTGGACGGGAAAATATACATCCTGAATGCCGATAACGGCTATGAGGTAGCCGACCCGGTAGAACTTGACAGCCCGATCAGCTCATCGCCGGTTATAATAGGCGATAATATCATCGTTGCCTCCCAACAAGGTAATGTTTATGCAATTGATACCGGTAATAATCGTACCGGTTCTCCAATATTTGACGTGGCCGAGGATGAGGTGATAAATGCCCCCCTTTGTGCCAGTGATAGTATTATCTATATTCACGCCCAATCCCCAAAACACGATAAGCTCTATGCTTTTAATACCGAAACGAGGAGAGAGGTATGGGCGCCTGTCTCCCTCAGTTAATCTTTTTTTGAGGTAACGAAAATTCTATGGAATGGTGGAACGCAGGCCCGGTAGCGCTGATGTTAAACACCCTGGTTGCCTTCTCCAGTTACCTCTTCGGCAGCCTGGGCCTTACTATCATAATTCTTACCATTATCATTCGCCTTGCCATGTACCCCCTTACCGTAAAACAGCTCCGTTCCACCAAGGCAATGCAGGAGCTCCAGCCAAAGATTGCCGAGCTACAAAAAAAGTATGCCAAGGACAAACAGCGGCTGGCCGAAGAACAGATGAAGATGTACCGGGAATCGGGTGTAAGCCCGGCTGGCTGCGGCGTATCCATGATAATACAAATGCCCATATGGATAGCCCTCTACCAGTCCATTATACGTCTTCTGGGCACAACACCCGAAGACCTGCTGAGATTGTCCGATTCTCTTTGGTCCTGGCCTATTGTATACCGGATGATCCCGCTCAGTAACAGCTTCCTCTGGTTTGACCTGCAGAACCCGGATACTCCCTTAGCAATACTGGTCGGTGTTTCCATGTGGATACA
>JAGYOC010000308.1 GCA_018399795.1 Dehalococcoidales bacterium | reverse complement strand
CGGACGCAGTGACCCGGACCAGGACCCGTGCGGATATCGTACCCTGATGGTCTGGCAACTGGCTGAGGAACACTATGGTACAGAAGGTTTGTATGACTCGCTCTACCAGGCCGAGGGAGACACTATGCGGCCGAAGTCGGTTGACCTCATCGCACTGCTGGAATCGGGGGACCTGGATTATGCTTTCGAATATACCTCGGTAGCCTCGCAGCACAACCTCAACTATGTGGAGCTTCCTCCCCAGCTAAACCTGGCTGACGAGAGCTACAGCGATTTTTATTCCACCGCAGTTGTGGAAATCGCGGGCTCCGAGCCTGGGGAAACCATCGAAAAGAGGGGAAAAGCTATTGTCTACGGAGTAACCATACCCAAGGGGACCGAGGAGGAGGAAATGGGTATAGCCTGGCTGGATTACCTGCTCAGCGAAGACGGTATGGCTGTCATGGAAGAAAACGGCCAACCCCCTGTAATTCCAGCCCAAACCAACGATCCGAGCCTGGTTCCGGAAAAACTGCGCAAGTATCTGGAATAGACATAGGTTTAACACGATCCATCACAAGCCTCCGCTTTATCAGGCGAAGCGGGGGCTTTTCCTCATATAATATAGATGATGAGCATTGCCCGTTTATACCCGTCCTCCTTTGTATTCGTAAAATTCATCTAATATAATGCACATACTGATAGGAGGAGGGAAATTATGAAAGTAACGATACCTCAGGAAAACAAGCTATTCATCGGGGGAAGCTGGACAGAGGGGAGTGGAAATAAAATACTGGAGACCTACTGCCCGTCTGACGGATCGCTGCTGTCTACCTTTATCGAGGCAGGTCAAGGTGACGTCGATAGCGCAGTTTCCGCTGCATACGAGGCCTGGCTTAAATGGCGAAACTGCAGCGCCGGCAAGCGCTCCCGTATACTATTACAGGTAGCGCAGGCCATAGAAGATAACAGCGAACGCCTGGCCATGATAGAGACAATGGATAGCGGTAAACCCATCCGGGAAACCCTCTACTCGGATTTACCGGATACGGCCGACCACTTCCGCTATTTCGCAGGGGTAATTCGCGGTGATGAAGGCCGCTCGGTAAAGATCGATGAATCCACACTAAGTATTACCCTCGACGAACCCCTGGGGGTGGTTGCACAGATTGTGCCCTGGAACTACCCTCTGCTGATGGCAGCCTGGAAAATGGCCCCGGCACTCGCTGCCGGCAATACCGTGGTCATAAAGCCATCGGTCAACACCCCCTTGAGCCTCCTGGAAATAGGGAGACTCTGCCAGGAAATATTGCCGCCCGGCGTACTGAATATTATCACCGGCCCCGGCAATACCACCGGAAATTATCTCATGGAAAATAAAAAGGTCAGCAAGATAGCCTTTACCGGTTCAACCGATACCGGATATACCGCCGCTCATGCTGCAGCAAGCAAGTTAATCCCGGTAACACTGGAGCTTGGCGGCAAGTCCGCAAATATATTTTTCCCTGATTGCCCCTGGGAAAAAGCAGTTAAGGCTGCAGCAAGCGCCATTCTCAGCAGCCAGGGGCAGGATTGCTCTGCAGGGTCCAGAGCCTTCGTCCACGAGGATATATACCAGGACTTTGTTAACGAACTTGTCAAAATATTTGACAGTACCAAGGTAGGCCTACCCTGGAAAGAAGAAACTGAAATGGGACCGCAAATCAACGAAAAACACCTTCTAAAGATACTGGAATATGTACACGCCGGTGAAAAGGAGGGCGCCAAAGTAGCCTGTGGAGGAAGAAGAATCACGGAAAATGATCTTGGCAAGGGCTATTTCATGGAGCCTACCATACTTGCCGAAGTAGATAACAGCATGAGAGTTGCTCAGGAGGAGATATTCGGCCCGGTACTCTGCGTCATAAAATTCAGAGACGAGAGTGAAGTGGTCGGTATGGCCAACAACTGTAAATACGGGCTGGCAGGGGCTGTATGGACCAGAGACATCAACCGCGCTCTTCGCATTGCTTCTGCCCTCGAAGCAGGGCGTATCTGGATAAACAATTACGGCATAAGCCCGGCACACACGCCCTTCGGCGGCTATAAATCATCAGGCTTTGGTCGGGAAACCCACCGGATAACGCTGGAACACTACCGTCAAAAGAAAAACCTTATCATCAGCATAGAGTGATTTCTCCAATTACCGGAAGGGGCAGGGCTTCAAACATAATACGGATACTTTACATAATATTTATAGCTATTGATAGCATTCCTTTTCCATCTGAAGTATCTGTATAACCTGGCCCTGTATTGATTTTCTACCCTTTATAGTAAACCCAGCCTGCCTTACCTCGTTCCATAAACTACGGTCAGTCAACATACGGTAGGCCGTATCATCCTCGATAAGTCTGACAATTGTCCTTGCAGCTAATCGGGCAAACAAGTTGCCTGATAATCCGTAATCCACTATAAACAGACTTCCTCCAGGTTTGAGTACACGGTAAACCTCAGAAAGCGTAGCAGCCCTAATACCAGCTGTCATATGGTGCATACCCAGCACGATAAAGCAGGTATCAAAGACTGCCGGAGAAAGGGGTATATGCCCTGAGTCAGCATTAATTAAATGTACCTGCCTGCTGTCTGTACTAACACTGGCTATATTCAGCGACGTAGCATCTATATCAAGGCCGATTACCTGGCCCCGTCCGTCAACTAATTCCGCTATCATGGAGGCCATAGAGCCATTTCCGCAACAGAGGTCAAGTATCTTTCCTCCTGCGGCCAAATTTGTACCGGATAGGCAGCGCTTTTTAAAGCCTTTTTCACCCCTGGAAGGCAGGTAAAAGAGACTATCGAGCCACCATACCAAAAATCTTGCCGGATATTTCCAGAAATACCGCAACCGATACGTTCCTACCACAATTATATACAGGCCAATTCTATCACTTTTACCTCCCCAAACCGAAACAGTATATTTTATCTGAATGGAAAGGAGTGGAACCGTAATATGCTATAATTATAGAACATTATATAAAAGGAGATTAAGTTCATAATTTGAACAGCAGCAACAAATCTACGAACAATATAGCTTTACAGCCATCTCCAATATACGGGCCGGTAAAATCACGAAGACTTGGATGGTCTCTGGGTATCAACATATGCCCGGCGAGATACAAGCTATGTTCATTTAACTGTGTATACTGTCAGTATGGCTGGACGAACATATGCACACTGGATGGTAGGAACAAACTTAAAGACCTTCCCTCTACCGAGGATCTATACAATTCCCTTGAGGACCTTTTGCTTGACAGCCGGCAAATTGATAACCTCACCTTCTCCGGTAATGGAGAATCAACGCTTCACCCATATTTCGATGAAATGGTTGACATAGCCGCATCATTGAAAGGAAGGTACATACCTGAAGCGAAACTCGGGATACTGTCCAACTCGTCGAAGCTATCAGATCCCATGGTTTACAGAGCTTTGTCAAAACTGGATTTTCGTATAATGAAACTTGATGCCGGGGACAGGGATACCTTCCATAGAATCAATATGCCCTGCTCGGACGTGCGCTACGAAGATATACTGGATGGTTTAAAATCCCTGGACAATATCATAATACAGACGATGTTTGTAGACGGAGAACCAAGCAACACCGGAGAAAGGTCAGTGTACCAATGGATGGAGCGTATCAGCGAAATCAAACCGGAAGCGGTACAGATATATTCGCTTCACAGGCCCCCGGCGGCTTCGTCCCTGATCGAAGCAGACAGCCAGAAGCTTGCAGCTATCGCCGAAAGAACCAGAGCGGAAACCGGAATACCGGCTGATTTTGTTGTTGCCAGCAAGCCCTATGACGATCGTGTGCACCAGCCCTGGATGTTCAATGGCTCGAAGGAATAGACACGAAGATATGGCGGTAATAATTCCTTCCGAATCCTCACATTCGGTACTGACTCAATAACCGCCCTTTTCCAAATAAGAGATGCTCCTCTGATAAGGATCATATTTTATCGAAATGAAAACCAGCGAATTCCAGTACTACCTTCCTGAAGAACTTATCGCCCAGCAGCCGGTGGAGCCAAGGGATGATTCCAGGCTGATGGTTCTCAGGCGCAGCGACTCAAGTTTGGAACACCGCACCTTTCGTGAGATTGTCGAATTCCTTTCGGAAGGCGATGTTCTGGTTTTCAACGACAGCAGGGTTATACCGGCTCGAATTACCGGCAGCAAGTTAACTACCGGGGGCAGGGTAGAAATACTTCTCTTACGTATGCTTGACACCAATATATGGGAAGCACTGGTGAAGCCAGCGAAGAGAGTAAAAAGGGGATGCCGGCTTTTAGTGGATAATAGCAATGAACATGGCGAAGAATGCAGCAGCATAATCGCTGAGGTATTCGAAGAAAAGGAGGGTGGAATACGGGTTATCCGTTTCCCCAGTGATAATCTCTACGGAGTTGCAAGTTCAATTGCCCTGCCGCCTTACATAAAATCGCCTCTCAACGAATGGGAACGCTACCAGACCGTCTATGCCGATGCCGGCGGTAGTGTGGCCGCTCCTACCGCCGGTCTGCATTTTACCCGGGAACTCATAAAAAGGATTGAGGGGAAAGGTGTAAAATGCCTCTTTGTAACCCTGCATATAGGCCTGGATACATTTTTGCCCGTACGTGAATCCGACCCCCGCGCCCACCGGATACACCGCGAGTACGGTTTAATGGATGGCGAAGTTGCCTTTCATCTCTCCCGGGCCCGTAACGAGGGGAGAAGGATAATATGTGTAGGTACTACAACGGTGAGGTTGCTTGAAGCTGTGGCATGTAAATACGGTGTTGGCAGTTTGAAAGCTTTTCAGGGCTGGGTTGACCTCTTTATCCTCCCGGGATACCACTTCCAGCTGGTAGATGCCATGGTTACCAATTTCCACCTTCCCTGCTCCACTCTCCTTATGATGGTTACCGCGTTTGCGGGTAAAGATAATATATTTTCTGCCTATCGCGATGCCATCGAGGAAGGGTATCGTTTCTATAGCTTTGGCGATGCCATGTTCATTCTCTGATGTAAAATCATCTCAGGATATAAAATGAAGATAGCGCTTCATATCTGTTGCGGAGTATGTGCTGCTGGAGTGGTCGAGAGACTGACTGCAGAGGGGCACGTCGTACACGGTTATTTCTACAACCCCAACATATACCCTGAGGAAGAGTACCATAAAAGGCTATCCGAAACCATAAAGGTGTCACGTTTGATGAATTTCCACTTAGAGGTAGGTCCATATTCCTGGCAGCACTGGCAAAAAGAGGTCAGCAGTTTCGTTAATGAACCGGAGGGGGGTCTCAGATGTGAAATATGCTTCCGAATTAGATTGCAGAAAACATATCAATATATGAGAGATATTGGCACCGATGTTTTCAGCACGACTTTGACCGTAAGCCCGCATAAATCTGCCAGAGTTATCAATATTATTGGCAAAGAAATCGGCTCTGAAAGCTACCTGGAGCGGGATTACAAGAAAAGGGATGGCTTCAAAAGAGCAATGGAGCTTGCCAGGGAGTGGAACCTGTACCGTCAGAGGTATTGCGGCTGTATATACAGCATGAGAGAATAATCGAGATTACACCGAACCGCTTGATGAATTCCCCCCCGGTACAGATTTAGCTACAATTTTAGCAAGGTAAATAAACGGGGTATCGATAATGGCGACAAAAATCTTGATAATATATGTGGAAGCCAGTATCTGCAGCCAGGTATTTAAATCGAACAGACCCCAGAGCGCTATAGTGCAGAAGATAGCGGTATCGATCGCCTGAGATACAAGAGTGGAAACGTTGTTTCTCAGCCAGAGAAACCTGCCTTTCGTTTTTCGTTTCCAGAATAGGAAGGCCCATATATCATGGTGCTGGGAAACCAGATAGGCAACCATGCTGCCGGCAGCAATCCTGGGCATCAAACTGAAGATGGTAGCAAGGGCATCCTGGGAAAAATCTGAAGGGTGCGGTACAAATTTCAGACCAAATTGCATCCACAGCGCCATCAGGGCCATGCCGATAAAACCAAGCCAGACTCCTCTGCGTGCTACCGTTTTCCCGTAGATCTCGTTGAGTATATCGGTAGCAAAAAAGATCCCTCCGTAGAGTATATTGCCCAGTGTAGAAACAAATCCGAATACCTCAACAGTCTTGATAACCTGTATGTTTGCCGTAATAACTGCAGCTACTATTATCGCGTACAGGCCATATTTCCCGAAAAAACGGAAGACAAGAAGAGTAATCCCGAGATTGGCCAGAACAAACAGAACCCAGAGTACGCTATTGGACAGTACAGGCGGTGAAATCCCCATCGTGACCTAACTCCTATTCATATCCCTTCGTTTTCGGGATTGCCGCCACTTCTTTCTCTGGCTTATCCTTACAGCCTCATCGCTGGTCTTGTAGCATGCGAAAAAGCTATCCCTGAAGGCATTAAATGTGCCATCGCAGATAGCATCTCGAATATCCCGCATAAGCCCTTGCATAAAGCTGAGATTATGAATGGTGGCCAGACGGTATCCCAGCATCTCACGGCACCTCAGGAGGTGGTGCAGATAGCCTGCAGAATAGTTCTGGCAGGTGTAGCAACTACATTCACTGTCAACAGGCCCTGCCACATTTCTGTAAGCTGCATTCCTGATATTTATTCTACCTCTTCTGGTAAATAGCGCACCCCTCCTGGCTACCTGAGTTGGCAAAGCGCTATCGAATATATCAATTCCACGCTCCACCCCCTTAATGATATCCTCCGGTGAACCTACCCCCATAAGATATCTCGGCTTTTCTTCAGGCAGTAAAGGCACGGTTAACTCCACCATGTTCATGGTAAGCTGTTTCGGTTCCCCCAGGCTCAGGCCACCGATGGCATAACCATCAAAACCCATCGAAGTGAGGACACGGGCTGACCTGCGGCGTAGTTCCGGGTAAAGCCCACCCTGTGTAATGGCAAAGAGAGCCTGGTCACTATCTTTCTTTGAATCGAGGCAAATCTCTGCCCATAGGTGT
>JAGYOC010000307.1 GCA_018399795.1 Dehalococcoidales bacterium | reverse complement strand
CTGGTCCATTCACTGGGCCATTCACTGGACCAGACACAACTATTGCTCTACAATAAAATTGATGGGTACAAAGCGTGTTCTGTATGCGGAGGATGAACTCACCAATCGAAAGCTCATTCAAATCCGTTTGCAGGAAGAAGGAATCGAGTGCGATACAGTTGAAGACGGCGGTGAAGCATTAAAACTGTTCTCTTCAGGGGTGTATGATATGGTGATCCTTGATAATTACATGCCCATCAAAAATGGAGACGAAGTGGCCAAGGAAATCCGCAAAGTCAATCCTTCAATCCCGATAATCGGCATTACCAGCGATGATGGGTCTGCCGCATATCTGCGCTCCTGCGGCTTTAATGAGGTAATTATTAAACCACTAAAAGGCTATGCCTCCATTGTCAGAATCCTTAACTATTTGAGAGAAGACGTATGAAACTTAACTTAACATATCCAAAGATTACCCTGCCCATGGGCATCTTAGCTGCGACCCTGATGTTTTTGTTGATCGGCTGTGCGGGAATTGCCGCACCGCAGCAGGAAACCCCGCAAGCCCCCTCTCCCGATGACGCCCCGGCCCAAGAAAACCAAGAAGACCAAGGCGACCAGGACAGCCAAGAAAGCCGGTCTCAGCAATCCGAGTTCGTATATGCCATAGAGCCGCCAAAAATCAGTCTCGATCCAATTCACACCTTTACCTCAACCGAGGCGCAGGTATATACCGCCCTGTACGAAGGCTTGGTTTCCTATCACCCCTTCAACCTGGAACCTATGCCGGCCCTCGCAGAGCGCTGGGAAGTATCCTCCGATGGGAGGGTATACACTTTTTTTATTCGGGAAGATGCCCAATATTCAAACGGCGATCCGATTCTTGCCGAACACCTACAAGCCTCCTGGCTTACCCTGATCGACCCGCAAGAGCAGGCCGAATATAGTTCCCTGCTGGATATTGTCAAAAATGCCCGGGATTATCGCAACGGACGTATAGAAGATCCCGAAGAAGTAGGAATCCGGGTGAAGGAGGACCGAGTCTTAGAGGTAGAACTTGAGCAGCAGGCCACTCACTTTCTCCGGATTCTCTGCCACCACAGTTTTGCTCCGGTTCACCCCTCCATACTAGAAGACGTACCCTCGGATGCTCCCACTAAGCTCATCTCCAACGGTCCCTATTATATCGATGAGGCCGGCGATGATTACCTGCTGCTGAAACGTAACCAGCTCTACTGGGATGAAGAATCCGTACGAATAGAAAACCTGAAAATCATCTACCGAGACGATCCTCAAAAGATTACCACCGAGTTTAACAAGGGCAATATCCAATGGGTCGATGCGAACCTAAACATCGACGACCTGAATAACCAGGATGCCGTGGTAGTAAACCCGCTTTTTGCCACTTCCTACTTTTTCTTCTCTGCAGAAAAGCAGGAGTTTGCCGACCCTGGCATCCGCCGGGCTTTGGCACTGCTGTTCCCCTGGGATGAAATCCGCTCTTCCGAGTATATGCATCTGCCTACCACTAGCCTGGTGCCGCAAATCGGCAGCTATCCGGAGGTAGATGGTATAGCATCCCAGGATATCGAAGAAGCTCTGCGGTTGCTCGATGAATACGGTTACCCTCAGGGTGAAGGACTGCCCACTATACAGATTGTACTGCCGGCAGGGGAAGAATCCCTGCGAATCGGGGAGCACATGAAAACGGCCATAGAGTCGCATCTAAACATCGAAGCTGAAATCCAGCAGCACTCCTTCCATGAATACTACGATGTGCTCAAACAGGAGCCCTTTACTATCGGAACCCTGACCTGGATTGGCGACTTCGCCGATCCCTTAACCTTCCTGCAGATGTGGACTTCCGATAGCAGTCTAAACCTCGCCGCCTTTCGCAGTCAGGAGTATGACCAGCTGATTGACGAGGCAATGAAGGAAGAGCAGGAGAACCGTTTTAAGACTCTGTCCGAAGCGGAAGAATATCTGCTTGAGGGGGCAATTGTGATGCCGGTAAAGAACTCACCGGCCTTTAATGTAATCGATCTGGACCACGTGGAAGGATGGTTTCCCAATCCTCTGGATATTCACCCCTTCAAATACCTCGGCTATGCCCAGCCGACTCTGCCTGAAGGTCTGGTGATGGGGCCTATCCCCGAGATACACGGCCGTATAGCCGGCAATAGTCCCGTAAGCGTCCGCTCATACCGCCGTTAAAGGCCTCTGCCCGCACCCTCCAGCTCCAGTTTCCTCCCACTGTGCCCGGGGTGTTCATTCGGGCTTCCGCCGGAAGGGCCAATGGATCCTGAAACGGAACTATAGCAATCCGGGCCGGTGACATAAAAACACTGCGCATCAAGTCCCAGACTATCTCCTGCCCCGAGCTGCCGGCATAGCGGCGAATAAGCTCCCGCAGCTCCGCAGATTGGCTTTCAAACCAGCCGCGGCTAGTGTCGTTATCGTGGGTACCGGTATAAGCCACATAATTGCGCTGATGGTTGTGGGGTAGAAAGGGGTTATCCCCCTTAATTCCCCCTTTGCCGTCCGGATCAAAGGCAAACTGCAGCACCTTCATTCCGGGAAAACCAAACTCCTCCCGCAGCGCATCCACCTCAGGGGTGATCACTCCCAAGTCCTCAGCCACAATCGGCAGCTCACCCAGCTCCTGGGCCACCCGCTTAAATAGTTCACGTCCGGGGGCCTTCACCCATCTGCCCTTCACCGCGGTAGGCTCCTGGGCCGGAATTTCCCAATACGCCTCAAAGCCTCTGAAATGATCGATCCGTACCATATCCACCTGCTCCAGGGTTTTGCGGATTCTCGATACCCACCAGGAAAAACCGTTTTGCCGGTGTGCTTCCCATCGATACAGGGGGTTGCCCCAGCGCTGACCGGTAGAGCTAAAGTAATCCGGCGGCACCCCCGCAACCACGCTCGGACGGTTGTGTGCATCCAAAATAAAAAGTTCCGGATTAGCCCATACATCGGCGCTGTCCGGAGACACGAAAATCGGAATATCCCCGAACAAGCGTACTCCACGCTCATGGGCATACTCTTTGACCTTCTGCCACTGACGCCGAAAGAAAAACTGCAGCACCTTTTCCACCGCTATATCCTGTTGCCACTCTTCACGGCGCCGCTGCAGCTCTTCTGGATCACGGCGGGCCAATTTCTGGGGCCAGTAATAATTCCAGCGGGAGTCTTTAATCCCCTTCTCTGCGGCCTGTCGGTCAAAGTAGTTCTTGGCGGTTACAAACAGGGCATAATCTTCTAGCCACAGCTCTTCGCT
>JAGYOC010000306.1 GCA_018399795.1 Dehalococcoidales bacterium | reverse complement strand
CCCGTCGTCTGTAGCGCAGTATCAGTCGGGATACCTGTGCCCGGGAATAACCACTCACTTTCTCTATGTACCGCCGAATCACCCCCTTCTCAGCTCTCCTCAGCCGATAATACTTGAAACGCATCAACACCGCCTCCACCCACTGGTATCGTTCTTCAACCGATACCCCTCTGAATGCCAGTGCCTCACTTCCTAATATAAACCGTTTAGCCTCTTCTATTGTCTGTATCCGTTCGTCGTTCATGATCAGTTGCATGCCCCAATCATAAACGAGATGCCTGCCTGTTCAGGATCATCCTGTACTAGAAATCGATATCTCCTCCAGGCTCATCTTGTATTGGAAGAGACTACTAGTATACTATTATATAAAATGTATGGTATACTACTCTAGAGAGTTTATAGAGTTGCAGGCACCATGCGGCTTCTTGCCATAACAGATATTCCCGCCATTAACTGGCTTTAAGTGCCTCATGTTTTTGCGCCCTTCGATTAGTGTTGGGGCTTGAGATAGTATTAACTAAGGAGGCAGAATGTTGATGAGTGAAGTGGCTTATCAAGAAGACCTGGCCCGGGTTGAAGAGGTAACGTGCGGAACCAAAGGCAAGGTATACAAATCCCCCTGCCAGATAGCATGTCCTCTGGGAGAGGATATACAGCGCAGCCATGCCATGCTCGCCCTACTTCCGCTAGACCCGGAAAAGGCCGACCAGCAGATTATCAAGATCGGTGAGGAAATCTACCAGCAAAACCCTCTCTTCCCGGTTTGCAGCTATATCTGCGGTCTATGCGAGTTACAGTGCAATTACAAGGATGAAACCGGCGCTGTGAGGCGTAGAATGCTGGTACGGCTGGTCGCCGACCGCTATCTAAAACACCTTGAATCCGCCCCCACCTTACCCACGCCGGACAGGGAGAAGATAGCTATCATCGGAAGCGGACCGGGAGGCTTGATGTGTGCCTACGAATTGAGTAAAAAAGGGTACCAGATAACAATTATGGAGAGGACCGAGGTACTGGGCGGTGCTCTAAGGCTAATCCCCCGATATCGGCTCCCACAGAGTGTCATTGACAGTGTGATCAATAATCTGATCAGAATCGCCCATATAGATGTTAAGACCGGTGTCGATATCGGCGTCGGCGGCAAATCACTGGAAGATATCAAGAAAGAAGGCTACAAAGCTGTATTTCTGGCCACGGGCACCCCGATCAACCGCCCCCTTTCCATTGAAGGCAAACCTGTTGCCGGCGTTGATTTGGAGGGGGTTTCGTTTGGACTGAACCTGCTCTACGAATTAAACCAGGGAGAAACACCTCTCGATCTATACCAGGGCAAAAAGGTAATAGTCATTGGTGGCGGTAACGTCGCTTTCGACGTCGCACGTTCTGCGCGACGGCTGGGAGGCCAGGTAACCCTGGTCTGTCTGGAAAATGAAGATAAATCCTCCAGGGATGGCATACCTGCTGATACTGAAGAGATTGAAGGTGCCACCGAAGAAGGAATAGAGATAGTATATTCCCGGGGTGTTGAAGAGGTAATCGGAGAAGGCGGCAAATTCAAAGAAATAAAGTCCCCACGATGTACCTCCGTTTTTGATGAAGACGGCAGATTCAACCCCAAGTTTGATCACAATGATATCATCGATCTGGAAGGCGATACCCTGCTCATTACCATCGGTCAGGGTCAGGAGCGCACCATATACGAGCAGGAAGGCTTGCTCAACGAGACAAAGAGGATTGACGTTGATGACCTGACCCTCATGAGTAACCTCAAAGAGGGCATATTTATCGGCGGCGACGTGAAAAGGGTAGGCTTTGCCGCTGAAGCAATGCGTGACGGCATGAACGCGGCCGAGTCCATCGACCGCTATGTACAGGGTAGAAATATGAAGCTGGGCAGGAAAAAGGACTATGAAGAAGCATCATTCCCCAAGAACGCCAACATCAAAGAACAACCCGAATTGCTATGGGTGCCGGCCGAGGAAAGGCTGAATTTCGAACCCTTTGAAAAGGAATACTCCCTCGAGCAGGTTATTGAAGAGGCCAGAAGATGTCTCTATTGCGGCCCCTGCAAGAGCTGTAAGGGTTGTGTTGCAGCAGGTCTGCAGCCATCGATTCCGGAGATAAATTATAACGAAGAGTTATGCATTAATTGCGGTAACTGTGCCTTTTATTGCCCCTTCGACGCCATTTCATTCAAGGGCACACATGGCGTCAGCTTCGACATGAATCTGTGTCATGGCTGTGGCCTATGTGTCGCCGTTTGTCCGGCAATGGCAATAGAGATGGGAAACTGGGAGAGAGAGCGCATCTCGGGCTGGATTAAAGACGCTATATCGGAAATGAATAAGCCGGGTATTCTGGTTTTCCGCTGCCAGTGGACGGTTTTACCCCCGCTGGACAAAAAGGCCCATCCCAACGTGGGTATCGTTGATGTCCCCTGCGCTTCCCGTGTCGAAGGCTCCCACATCCTGGAAGCCATGCAGAGCGGAGTCGAAGGAGTGCTGGTAGCAGCCTGTCCGGAGGAGGAATGCCACCGCAATACCGGCAGCCGGGAAGCCCAGCGGTCCATTACAGCTCTGGAGAACCGGTTGAACCAAATCGGGCTTCAAGACAGGCTTCATTTCTGCACGGTAACCCCACGCAACGAAGACGAATTCAACCAGGAACTGTTACAGTTCAGCCAAAAAATAGAAACTATTGGGTCAAAGGAGAGCAAGTAAAAATGATCGTAACAACACAAAAGCCCCTGGATGAAATCCTGGATTCCGTTTCCCCATACTCCAATATCATGATACTTGGCTGTGATGGGTGTAATCAGCCGCCAAGAGGTTTGAGAGAAGCCAATACTCTAAGTCAGTTACTGGACCTTGGGGGACAGTTGAGGGGCAAGAAATTTAATTTCAAGACTGCTACCGTTGGCAAGCAGTGTGATGACTATATGGCAGCTACCGTTGTCAGACCGCAGATCGAGGAAAATACGGATGCTATAATCTCTATGGCCTGCGGACTGGGAGTACAAACTCTGGCTGCTCTATTTCCGGAACTTCCCATTGTTCCGGCGCAGAACACGCACTTTATGGGTGCCGAGGATAGAAATGACGGGATACTGGAAATGAGGTGCGTTGGTTGCGGTGACTGCCTGCTTTCCGAGACCGGTGGTGTCTGCCCCCATGCCCGATGTACCAAGGGATTGCTCAATGGCCCCTGCGGTGGAGCCAACGATAACAAATGCGAATTAAGCCCAGACCGGGATTGTGCCTGGGTCCTGATATACAACAGGCTGAAGGAACAGGGCAAGCTGGACCTGCTCAAGAAATACCGGCCACCCCGTGACTATCAGTTGAGCGGCTGGAGAGTAACTGTTTAACCGAAGGTGGTGAGGAAGGGTGGATGGTGCTGGCACAAGCAAAGGAATTAGCAAAAATTAGGGTGTGGGGGGTAGTGCAGGGCGTTGGTTTTCGGCCCTTTGTATACCGGCTGGCTCACTACTATGGTCTGCCCGGCCTGGTACGAAATACCTCGGGAAGTGTTGAAATAGAGGTCGAGGGAGACGGAAACAGCCTGAAGGGTTTTATCGAAGACCTTAAAACGAAAGCACCCCCCATGTCCCATATCGAGAAAATCGAGGCATCGTTCCTCCCTGTCCGGGGCGCCGAAAAATTCGAGATCCGCACCAGCCATAGCGAATCGGGGAGGTACCATCTGGTATCACCTGATATCGCTACCTGCAGTGATTGCCGGAGAGAGCTATTCTGTTCAACCGACCGGCGCTATCGCTATCCTTTCATTAACTGTACCAATTGTGGCCCCCGTTTTACCATTATTGAAGATATCCCCTATGACCGGACCAGGACAACGATGAGCCGTTTCCGAATGTGTCCCGACTGCCAGCAGGAATACGACGACCCGCTCAACCGGCGCTTTCACGCCCAGCCCAATGCCTGCCCGGTATGCGGGCCTCACGTGAAACTGGTTGACAGAAGCGGCGCTCAAGTCTCAAAAGATGAAGATAATATCTTTACCGCAGGAGAGATTCTCAGAGACGGACAGATTCTGGCCATACGCGGATTGGGTGGCTTTCAGTTGGCCTGTGACGCCACCAGCAAAGGGGCTGTGGAACGGTTAAGAAGAAGAAAGAGAAGACCGTCCAAGCCATTCGCCGTCATGCTGGCCAGTGTGGCAGAGGCAGAAAGGCATTGTTTTGTCTCACCCCGTGAAGCAAGCCTCCTCGAGTCTCCACAAAGCCCTATCGTGCTACTGAGGTGGAAACGTAAGGATTCCGATATCTGCAGTTCCGTAGCCACGAACCTAAAGTACCTGGGTGTTATGCTCCCCTACACACCACTACACCATATACTGCTGAGTGACACGGGGCTGCCGCTGGTAATGACCAGCGGCAATCTGAGTGAAGAACCCATTGCCAAGGATAACGACGAGGCGCTGCTAAGGCTCAAGGATATAGCCGACTACTTCTTGATTCACAACCGTGATATATACGCCCGTTACGACGACAGCGTTTACTTCGTGGATGTAGTACCCCGGCCAATAAGACGAGCACGCGGCTACGCACCATACCCCGTCTTTCTTCCCTTCGAGGCAGACCAGACTCTTGCCTGCGGTGCCGAGGAGAAGAATACGTTCTGTCTGGCCAAAGACGAACACGCCTTCGTTAGCCAGCATATCGGCGATATGGAAAATGAGGAAACCCTGGAACACTTCGAGAATACCATTGAGCTCTACAAAGGACTTTTCCGCATCGAGCCTGAGCTGATAGCGTGTGATATGCACCCGGAATATCTGAGCACCAAGTATGCCCACCAATATAGTAGGGAAACGGGCCTGGAGATAATTGCCGTTCAGCACCACCATGCCCATATAGCCAGTTGCATGGCTGAAAACGGGGTTTCGGAACCGGTCATCGGGGTATCGATGGACGGCACCGGATACGGAAGCGACGGGAATATCTGGGGTGGTGAATTCATGCTGGCCGATTTCACTTCGTTCCGCAGAATGGGATATCTGGAATATGTACCGATGCCGGGTGGTATTGCGGCCATAAAAAAGCCGTCCCGCATGGCCCTAGGCTATCTCTATAGCCTGCTCGGCAACGATTTCCCCCTTGGCGGGCTCCCTCTGAGCAATATCGATCCGATCGAAGTTGAGACGGTAAAAAAACAGCTTAAGCAGGGTATTAATTCACCGCTCACATCAAGTGCCGGGCGGCTTTTTGACGCCATATCGGCACTGGCCGGGATAAGAGAAAGGATTGATTACGAGGCGCAGGCAGCAATTGAACTCGAGATGGTCGCGCCCGACAATATCGATGACCTGACCGGCTACGAAGTATATCCCTTCAGCATTAAAAAGGAGCAGGAATGCAGATTGATAGGCCTGGCCCCGCTTATCTCGGCAGTTGCCGGGGATATAAAAAGCGGGGTGTCCGCTTCAGCAGTATCAGCCAGATTTCACCTGACCATGGCCCGGATAATCACCGATGTTTGTCTGGCCATATCCCAGGAATCCGGTATCGACACCGTCGCTTTGAGCGGTGGTGTTTTTCAAAACCGCCTTCTCCTCAAAATCGCCGTTTCCGAGCTGGAGCAAAAACGCTTTCGGGTAATCACCCATCAACTGGTACCCTGTAATGACGGCGGTTTATCCCTGGGTCAGGCCGTGATTGCCAGTTCTGTCTCAAGGAGGAAACAATGTGTCTAGCCATACCGGTAAGAATTAAATCAATCAATGGCACGGAAGCCGAAGCGGAGATAGGGGGTATCAGCCGGCGCATAAGCCTGCAACTGACCCCCGAGGCCCAGGTGGGTGACTACGCGCTGGTACATACCGGGTATGCCATCAACGTCATGGATGAGAAAGACGCCGAGGAAACACTGCAAATGATGAGGGAAATGGCAGACCTGGCCGAGGAGGCGGATTGAGATTCATCAACGAGTTTCGCAACAGTGAACTGGCCACAGGTTTGATAACAAGTATCAAACACACGTCCCGAACCCCATCCCGCCTTATGGAATTCTGCGGGGGACACACGGTAACCATATTCAGAAACGGTATCCGACAGGTATTACCACCCCATCTGGAGATGGTTTCGGGGCCAGGTTGTCCGGTCTGTGTTACCGCCAATGCCGATATAGACAAGGCGATTGCCCTATCCAGATTACCCGGGGCAATCATCGCCACTTTCGGCGATATGCTGAAGGTGCCCGGCAGCAGATCGAGCCTCCAGGAAGCCCAGGCCAGCGGTGCCGATGTACGCATGGTTTATTCCACCATGGACGCCATCGTCATAGCACGGGAGAACAGAGATAAATCCGTCATATTCCTCGGCATCGGCTTTGAGACCACCGCTCCAACCATAGCCGCCTCTATTACCCAGGCAAATAAAGAGCACCTGCATAATTACTACCTGCTATCTCTGAACAAGCTTTCGCCCCCAGCCATCCGGGCCATACTGGATTCCGGAGAGTCCATACTGAACGGACTCATCTGCCCAGGACACGTGAGTACCATTACCGGTTCCTATCCGTGGGGAGAAATCGCCCGTGAATACCATATACCCTGTGTTATCTCCGGGTTCGAACCGCTGGATATACTGCAGTGTATCCAGATGCTGGTAAGTCAGATAGAAAACGGTGTGGCCAGAGTGGAGATAGCCTACCGGAGGGGAGTACGGCCAGAAGGTAACCTGACTGCCCTTAAGATAATGGAAACCGTATTTGAGCCGGCACCGGCCAACTGGCGCGGCATAGGAAACCTGCCAGGCAGCGGTCTGAAGCTTAAGAAGGAATACCAGCAATTCGATGCCGAGGTAGCTTTCGATATCCCCACCGAACCAGCCACAGAAGCAAGCGGCTGCATCTGTGGGGATATTCTGAGAGGAACAAGTACACCAGAAGACTGTTCGCTTTTTGCCACTACCTGTACCCCAGAGCACCCGGTAGGTCCGTGTATGGTTTCATCAGAAGGTACCTGTTCAGCCTATTATCTCTACAGGGGGAGCTATGCCGGATAGAATTCTGCTCACACACGGTAGCGGCGGTAAAATGGCCCGTGATCTGGTCGAGAACAGTTTCCTCAATACAATCGGTAACCCGCTTTTGAACAAGCTCGATGATTCCGCCGTATTTGACCTGAATGGTAAAATTGCCTTTACAACAGACAGCCATGTGGTGAGTCCTATGTTTTTCCCCGGCGGTGACATCGGTAGACTGGCAGTTTGCGGTACGGTCAACGACCTGGCAATGTCGGGGGCAAAGCCTCTCTACCTGAGCCTAGCATTCATCATCGAAGAGGGTCTTCCCATCAGTGAACTGGAGCGGGTGGTGATCTCAATAAAGGAAGCGGCCGATGAAGCCGGTATACAGATTATTACCGGTGATACCAAGGTGGTAAGCCGGGGTAATGCCGATGGCCTTTTCATCAATACAACCGGCATAGGTATTATACCTGAGGGAGTAAATATATCGGGCAGTAATGCCCGGCCAGGAGATATGATAATAGTGAGCGGGAATATCGGCGAGCACAGTATTGCCGTACTGAGCAAAAGGGAGGGGTTGAGCTTCGCCACCACACTTAAAAGCGATTGCGCACCATTGGGAGAACTGGTAGAGGATATGATAGGGATTTGCCCGGATATCCGTTGCCTCCGTGACCCCACACGGGGAGGTCTTGCATCCACCCTTAATGAGATAGCCGGACAGTCCAGGGTAGGAATCAGGATCGAGGAGGAAAATATCCCAGTGCCGGGAGAGGTAGCCGGCGCCTGCGAGATGCTCGGTCTCGACCCGCTTTACCTTGCCAACGAGGGGAAGCTCGTAGCGGTTGTTCCCGAGCAAGACGCCGAAAACATCCTCAAAGTAATGAAAAGAAACCGCTATGGCAAAGATGCTACCATTGCCGGTAGAGTGCTCGCCGAGCACCCCGGGCGGGTGTTAATGAAAACTATGCTGGGTACCTCCAGGATAATCGATATGCTGGTCGGGGAACCACTGCCGAGGATTTGTTAGAATGCACGAGCTGGCTATTACACAGAGCATGGTCGATATCGTCTTGGAGCAGGCCGAAAAAGCCGGAGCCGATCGAATCGAGAGAATAAACCTCAATATCGGTGAATTATCCGGTTTCGTCGAAGAATCGGTACAGTTTTATTTCGATTTTTTAGCAAAGAATACCGCTGCGGAAGGGGCCTATCTTTATTTTAATAAGGTACCAGCACAGGTACGATGCCGGAACTGCAACCTGATCTTCCAGCCAAGCGAACTGAACTGGTCATGCCCCAATTGCACCCAGACCAGTGTAGAAATAATAGCAGGTAAGGAGCTTTTGGTAGAAAGTATAGAAGTCGACTAGATATCAATCTCAAGATGAAAGTAATAACCGATAAACATTAGAGGGGTAATATAATGGAAATAAAGGTTCTCAAGAATATTCTCAGTGCTAATGACGAAATAGCCCAGAAAAATCACGACCTGTTAAATCAACACGATGTATTTGCCATAAATATAATGGCTTCCCCTGGAGCAGGCAAAACTAGTCTAATTTTAGAGACCATACGGAGATTGAGAGATAAGGCCAAAATAGCGGTTATTGAGGGCGATATAACCTCAAGCGTTGATGCTGAAACAGTGAGTAAAGAAGGTGTACCAGTGGTACAGATCAATACCGGCGGTAGCTGCCATCTTGATGCCAATATGATTCAGAATGCCCTGACTAATATTGACCTTGATGCAATCGAACTGCTTCTTATCGAAAACGTGGGTAATTTGGTATGCCCTGCAGAATTCACCATCGGTGACCATAAAAAGGTGCTCGTCTCCAGCACACCCGAAGGCCATGATAAGCCGTTTAAGTACCCGCTCATGTTCCACACGGTCGACCTAGTTCTGCTTAACAAGGCTGATCTTATTCCCCACCTGAATTTCGATATGAACGCTTTTACACAAGCAGTAAAAGGCATAAAGGAGAAAATAGATGTCTTCCCTATCTCGTGCCGTAACGGCAAAGGTATTGATCAATGGATATCATGGCTGCTCAGTAGTATGCCAAGTGCCCCGAAATAGCCAATTTAATTGCGTTAAACGACATACAGGACCGGTAATCCTGGAATTAGCAGACTTTGTCCCTTTTACTCAAGCTTAATTCGTCGAGAACAAGGTTTACCACCATTGGTATAGCTTTCTCTACACTATCAGTCATTTCTTCGGTAACCATAGTGGCTTCTTCGGTGCCCACAGCAAAAGTGATGACTTCCGTCGGCATCATACCGGGGAACAGCTTCTTCCCTATCTCAATCGTGGTTGCCAGGTTGAAGTGGTGCGGCGATATCGCCGATCGAGAAGGATCGTAGATGTTCTCCGGTATGAACCTGTATATTTCTCCTACTTTCTCTCTCTCCGTGAGGAGGGCATCAATTACGATCAGCTTATCGTATCCGAGGATCAGCTCTAAGAGGTTTAAGCCATCTATGCTGACACCCCTGACATCAATATCCTTATCATTAATTTTACCGGCCAGTTCTTGAACGACACGCACACCAACACCGTCGTCGCCAAGAATCGTGTTGCCGATGCCCAGAACCAGGGTTTTCATAAATGTTTCTATTATCTCCTTAAGACCTGACGAATACTTCCGTCCGGCTCAAAGACAGTGAGCTCCAAGGGCATATGTCCGAGTGCGTGCGAGGAACACGAGAGACACGGATCGTAGCAACGGATGGCAACCTCTATACGATTAAGAATTCCCTCAGTTACATTACCATCCTTGATGAATTCATTGGCCACTTCATTAACAGCATGATTCATAGCCAAGTTGTTGTTACCAGTAGCAACGATCAGATTAACCTTAAGAACCTTACCACTTTCATCAACCCAGTAGTGATGGAAAAGTGTTCCACGGGGTGCCTCAATTACGCCAATACCCTGCTCATTAATATTTCTCGAGTTAATCCAGACGTCCTTAGAGCAGATGTCCTTATCGCCGGCAAGAGCTTTTATCTCCTCCGCACAATTGAGCATTTCTATTAATCGTGCATAGTGATAATACAGTGAACCCTGTAGTATACCGTTCTTTGCCATGCTCTTATAATTCTTAAACTCTTTGTCCGCAAGCGGAGTAGTGCATCCATCGGCAACGTTGAGTCGCCCCAGCGGGCCCACCCTGTACATGCCATCAGGGTAACCCATCTTCTTATAATAGGGGAATTTCAGATAAGACCAGTCCTCGACCTTTTCCTCGATAATGGATAGATAGTCTTCCGGAAATACGTCATGCTCAAGCATTGCCCCATCATGATCCTTAAGCCTGAGCTTGCCATCGTAGTACTCTACGTTACCATTATCGTCTACAAGCCCCAAGTAAGCGCTCTTAAAGTCAGCAAATGTATGGGCAACCTCGCTATTCTTATCACAGTAATCCTTAAAAAGGCCAATGGCGAACTGGCAACTTGCAATTGCCTCGTCAACCTGACTCAAGATCTCATCACGCTGCTCGGGTTTCAAAGCGCGATTCATTCCTCCCGGAATAGCCGCATTGGGGTGGACTCTTTTATCTCCCATCATCTCTATTATATTCTGCCCGAAAGCGCGTAGCCTTACCCCTTTAATAGCGGCATCGGGCATTCCGGCAATAACTCCCATCACATTGCGCTTCGCTGGATCGGATTCCATGCCGAAAAGCAGATCAGGGCTAGCTAAATGAAAAAAGTGAAGGGCATGAGACTGCACCATCTGAGCCATGTGGATAAGCCGTCGCAGCTTATTTGCCGTAGGTGTTAATTTAACACCCAGGATTGCATCTCCAGCTTTGGCTGCTGCGAGGTGATGGCTTACCGGACAGATACCACAAATGCGAGGAGTGATTACCGGCATTTCCCAGAATAGCCGTCCCTCACAAAACTTCTCGAATCCTCTCACCTGTGTTATGTGCAGGCGAGTTTGATCTACATTTCCATTATCGTCGAGATGTATGGTCACCTTTCCATGACCTTCAATTCGGGTAACCGGCTCAATAACAATTTTTTTACTCATAATAATATTTACCTCGGAACTTAATCATACTTCATTATTTCGCTTGGAAGCACCGGTATTCTGCCTTCCAAAAGCTCCGAAAGAGCATAATGAATGGCCTTTGCACTAGGTGGACAACCTGGTACATAGCAGTCAACCTTGACCACCTGGTTTATAGGTTTAACCTCAATCAGCGGTGGCAGGTCTTCTGAACAAGGGACCTTGCTATTTTCACTGGTGCTCTCGGTGCTATAATACCTGTTAAGGACATCCTCCTTGCTGAACAGGTTGCGCATACTGACTATGCCACCGAAAACAGCGCAGTCACCCCAAACCATTAAAATCTTGCAATTGGCACGTATCTGTTTGGCTACCTCTTCATCATGCTCGTTGCTGATTGCCCCCTCGATAATCCCCACATCGGCCGGCGTAAATTCCTTGAAATCGGTTATAGGGGTGGCCAGCAACTCTATCTTATCCGCGAGATCAACAAGCTTCTCGTCCAGATCAAGGAACGACATATGACATCCTGCACAGGCATCCAACCATGCTGAAATTACCTTAACCTTGGCCACTGTTTACCTCCTATCTTAATACCTGCTCTTTACCCATTTTTCGTGAAATCTCCGTCAGGATTTCTTCGTCCCGAAGAAGCCCACCCCTGGGTCTCAAAACCTGTTCTATTTCCAACGAACGTCCTTCCATATCAACATATTTACCATTTCTCTCCGCCCATATGGGTGACGGCAATACGACATGAGCCATATCGGTAACAGGGGATTGATAGCTTGCCTGAACCACCAGGAAATCAACCCCTTTAAGCCAATCCAGTGTATCTTTGTCCACCATATCATCGGAAAGCAGTAAATACAGGCCCTTTGGCACATCCTGCTTGATTCCTTTGGCCAGGCCCATCTCCCAGGCACCCCGGCTATTGGCACCGGGTTTAAGAGAGATAACCCTTAATGCACCATTTATCTGGTTTCCTGTTATATTAGCCAGATGGAGTATACTAGTGACTGCATCAGCACTGCTACCTTTGAGGAGGTCCTCTCCATAAACAATTACGCCGCGATCCGCAGAAGCATACATTTCTGCTACCTTATCCAGGCTCGCTTTATCTACGCAGGCGGTGGTAAGAACATCATCTAGCTCACAACGGCCGAGTGCTTCCTTAAGTTCAGCACCTACCTTTCCTGATTTAGCCAAACCTTTCTCAATTATGGTTTTGGCCAATCCGGTCAACAAGACATTTTGACTACCCGCCTTGGGCCTCAGCCAGAGATCTGTATGTATCGGGAAAACATCCTTTTTTGAGTTTATTACCACTAATTTTGCTTTGCCCTGACTGGCACGACGGATTAGGGCAGCAACTACCGGATTAATATTCTCAGGGTCACCACCAACTACCAGGATACAGTCAGATTCCAATATCTCCTGTATAGGGCACTCTATTGAAAGCCCCGTTCCATTGCCCGAATATTGCTTGACACCCTGGGCAATCTTACGATATATGGCCCCGTCAAGGGTATCAATTGAGTCAGTGCCTATCACTTCCGTAAAAAATTTGTTAAACACGGAGAGCGTATCAACAGGCAGACAACTGGAAACCATTCCGGCAAAACTATCCTTGGTTTCATCCAAACCACTGCTGATTTTCTGCACCGCCCTATCCATGCTGCACTCTACAAGGGCACCTTCTTTATCCCTTAAATAAGGTGAGGTTATCCTTGGTCCACTCGGTTCAATTAACTCAAAACGTCCAATCCGACACAGGGATCCCCTCAAATCGTTCATATCTGGGGCATCAATCCTGACCAGATTATTATCCCTCACCAGAACCTCTAGCTCGCAGCCCACCCCACAGCCGGGACAAATGGTCCTTAAATGCTCGCAATCCTCGGTTGTACCCTTATAAAGGTTGATTTTATTAAAAATGGCACCCGTTGGACACGCCTGCACGCACGACCCGCAATTAATACACGAGGACGATTCACCCAGTGACTGGTCCAGGTCAGCTGCAACCTCCGTTCTCCAACCACGGTTAGCAAAATCCAGTGTATGAACAGCAGCTATCTCGCTACAGGCCCGTATACATCTGCCGCAGAGGATACAGCGGTTATGATCGATCGCGATATAATCGTTAAGTGAATCAACCGAAAGGGAAGGAAATGCATAGGGGTAGCGCACGTTGTCCATCTGATACTGGTAACCCAGCTGCTGTAGCTCACAGTCTCCACTCTTCTCACAGAACATACAAAAGTGATTATGCTCAGTGAAAATAAGTTCGAGTATCTGACGACGGTACCTTTCCAGCTTTTCAGTATGGGTCTGCACTACCAGCCCTTCTCTGGCTGGATAGGTACACGATGGAACCGGCCTTCTCTCCTTTTCAATTTCCACCACACACATCCTGCAGGCACCCACATCACTCAGTCCGTCCAAGTGGCACAGGGTTGGCACATCAATTCCGTTAGCCTTACAAACTTCAAGGACGGTATCACCTGCTTTGCCTTTTACCTTTTTCCCATTGATTGTTAAAGTTATCTCGTTCATTGTTTATCCTTCAACCTCCAAATCACATCTAAGGCACCTTGAAGCTTCTTCCATCGCCTGTTCCGGTGAATATGTTAAGGTAACTTCTTTAAAGCAAGACCTTCTCTCACCTGAAGCGATCTCCGGAGCTCTGATTCTGGCCTTTTCCTTTGTCTCTTCTTCACTTGGCGGCTCAGAAGAGTAGGTTATCGGTTCATACCCATCACGTTCCAGGAGAGGCTTTAACTCCTCTCCGGCGAGGTACCTCCTTATTGAACAAGCTCCTCTTTGGCCAGCAGCTATAGCCTCAATTACAGTTTGCGGTCCGGTAGCAACATCTCCACCGGCAAATACCCCCTCCCTGCTTGTAGCGAGTGTCCGTTTGTCCGTGATGACTATCCCACCTTTCCCTATTTCGATTTTACCGTTCCTTATAAAAGAGGTATCTGCTTGTTGCCCGATAGCCTCGATTACCATATCCACGTCTACTGTGTATTCGGATCCTTTGGCTGGTTTGGGTATCCTTCTACCACTGCGGTCAAATTCACCAAGTTCCATTCGTGCTAATTCAAGCCCCGCTGCTTTACCAGCCTTATCAAGCACTTTAGTAGGAGAAATTAGGAAATGGAACCTGACACCCTCTTCCTTGGCTGCCTCTATTTCTTCGTTTATCGCTGGCATATCCTGCTCTTCACGACGGTAGAAAACGTGCACCTCCTCGGCACCCTTTCTCAGGGAGACCCTTGCAGAGTCTATTGCCGAATTACCGCCGCCGATAACAGCTACCCTCTTACCAACCTCCATCGGTCTGCCCAGGTTGACCTCTCTCAAGAACTCGATGGCATCATAAACCCCCGGGAGTTCTTCACCGGGAATACCCATCTTGGTTCCCTGATGGGCACCGGTGGCAACAAACACCGCCTTATACCCATCGGTAAACAGGGTTTCAATATCATCAATCGGTGTATTTAACCTGATATCTACGCCAATGTCTTCAATGTCCTTGATCTCTTTTTTCAACATGTCATTGGGCAAACGATACTCCGGAATAGCTACCGCCAGCATACCTCCTGCTACCGGGAGAGACTCAAAAACAGTTACTGGATAACCCTCCAAAGCAAGATCCCAGGCCGCAGAAAGCCCGGCCGGACCAGCCCCGATAATGGCTATCTTCTCTGTCTTTTCCACCGTTTCCTTGGGGATATACTTCACCCCTTCGCTATAGGCATAGTCGGCAGCA